>WGLY01000029.1 GCA_016125335.1 Frankiales bacterium | reverse complement strand
GGGCACGCGTAAGTGCCGATAGCGTGCCGCTCCGGGGCACGCGTAAGTGCCGATAGCGTGCCGCTCCGGGGCACGCGTAAGTGCCGATAGCGTGCCGCTCCGGGGCACGCGTAAGTGCCGATAGAGCTTGGGTTGTCGGCTCACCCGGCGAGATGCGTGTTCAGCGGTAGAGGTCTAGTTGTGGAGCGAGTCGCACGGCCGCGTTGACGATCGCTTCCGCCTGGTCGATGGCGATGGGGACCTCGCCCGGATCGATGTCGTCGCCGGGTCGTTGCGGGTACTCGATCTCTGAACGCCGGCGCCGGAGAGCGCCGAAGGCGTCGAATGGCCCACCGAACTGTGCGCGGACGATCTGCTCGACCGTGACGTGGTGCCCGGTCGTCTTGGTGCGTAGGCCTTGTTGGGCGAGGAGCGCGGTGCTCGCCTTGCGAGCCGCGTCGTAGGTGAGCACGAACGCCGCCTCGGGGTTGCTGCCGGCCTCGCGGCGCGCGGACTCCAGGAGCGCCGTGGCGGAGGTCAGCCACGTCGTGCCGTCGGCGGCTGCGCCGCTGATCGTTTCGAGCCGTCCTTCGGCGAGGAGCCGTTCGACGACGGCGCGTCCGCGTTCCCACGTCATGGCGTCCTCGTCACCTCGACGTAGGGACGGGCGTGGATCTCGGCGAGCAGCGAGTCACCTGTCGGGTCGTCCCAGGCTGCGGTGTTGCGCAGCACCGGGTTGACGGGCATCCCGAGCCGGGCCTCGGCCCGCTCGGCGGCGGCGTAGACGTCGGCACGGGCCACGTCGCCGACGACGAGCACGTCGATGTCAGCCGGCAGAGGGCCGGGCTCACCGTGGTAGCGGGCGGCCCAGGAGCCGAACACGATCACCCGCTCGGCGCCAAGAGATGCGAACTCGTCGGCGACGACGGTCTGCGGTCCGAACGTCACGAGGGTGAGCTGGGTCAGCGGCGCGACGGCCGGGCTGGCGGTGTTGGCCCGCACGACGCGCGCGCGGCCAACCTTGCGCGTGGCCAGCACGCCGCCCTCGGCCAGTCGCGCCACCTCGGACTGCGCGGTGGTGAGCGCGACCCCGAGCTCGCGCGCCAGCTCGCTCACCGTCCACTCCCGGTCGGGGTGTAGCAGGACGAGGGCGAGCAGATCCCCCTGCGTGCGCGACCGGAAGGTCGGCGCGAGCACTGGAGCATCACTACGCATGAACCGACAGTATCACCCGATTATGCGTAGTGTCTACGAACGCTGACGTCGAGCGCTGCGAACAGCTCCCGCCAGCGAGCGTGGCCTGACGTAACCGCCTCCGTTGCACACTCGTCTGGCTCCCTGCCGGGAGGGACCTCCCGACCCGTTCTGGGCTTTCGTCGAATCCGTCGACCTCGGCCTCCTGAGCCTCGCCGCCCTGGATCTGTCGTGGGTGAAACGTGGGCTAGAACCGGTCAGCAACGGGCAAGAGTGGAGATTGAAGGTGAAGTGTCTGATCCTGAGATACCCTGTGCTGCAAGGGATTTCGCTGGAGCGGGTGACGGGAATCGAACCCGCACTGTCAGCTTGGGAAGCTGATGTTCTGCCATTGAACTACACCCGCAGGGCGCCACCAGGGCGGCGACCGACCGTCATTATGCCCCACCGACCGAGCCGCCCGGACCGCCCCGGACCGGCGTCGGGCGGGGGCCGCACAGGCCGCCGCGGTCCCTGGCGGGGGGATCGTCGACGTCGTCAGCCGCCCGCGGAGCGGGGGCGCGGGATCGCGACGGTGGTGTCGCTGCCGTCGGTGAGGGTGAGCACCACGGTGCTGCCGTAGGGCGCCGACGAGCCCGGGGCGGGGGCCTGGTCGGCGACGGCCCCGGTGGGCAGGTCCGGATCGGGTGCGGCCGTCTGCGGGTCGAGCCGCACGGTGTAGCCGGCCTGCAGCAGCGCGCTCACCGCGGTGTCGCGCGAGAGCCCGACGACGTCGGGCACCGGTGGCGTGAGGCCGGACAGCGCCGTGGTGGCCGGGGAGGGGAAGCCCTGCACCGGCAGGCCGTGGTGCATCGCGGTCATCATTGAGTGCCAGATCGGCCCCGCGATCGAGCGCCCGTACACCGTGCTGAAGTAGCGCCCGTAGGCCTCCACGCCCTTGAGCGGGTACTTCTGGCCGCCGCGCGGGTCGCCGATCCACACGCTCGCGGCGTACTGCGGGGTGAACCCGCTGAACCACGTGGCCGCGGAGTTGTTGGTGGTGCCGGTCTTGCCGCCGGCGGGCCGCCCGGTGAGCCCGAGGCCCGAGCCCGTGCCGCCCGGCCCGAACACGCCCTGGAGCACGTCGGCCACGGCGGCCGCGACGTAGGGCGACAGCGCGCGGTGGCAGCCGGCCGAGGGCACCGGGAGCGCGGTGCGGTGCCGGTCGGTCACCGCGGTGATGCCGACCGGCGAGCACTCGATGCCGCCGCTGGCGAAGGTCGCGTAGGCGCCGGCCATCTCCAGCGGCGACACCTCGTAGGCGCCGAGGGTCAGCGACGCGTCCCGCTTGGTGATCGCCCGCGGCCCGGACCGCGGCAGGCTGGTGATCCCGAGCCGCTGCGCCATGTCGGCCACGGCCAGCACGCCGTAGCGCTCCTCGAGCTGGACGTACCACGTGTTCACGGACCCGGCCGTCGCCTGGTAGGCGTTGAGCACCCCGTTGTTGCGGTTGTTGTCGTTGTGGAACCCGCCCGGCGGGTAGTTCATCCCCTGCGGCTTGTAGCCGTCGGGGGTGTCGAACGTCGTGGTGAGCGAGAAGCCCTGCTCCAGCGCCGCGGCGAGGGTGATCGGCTTGAAGTTCGACCCCGGCTGGTACGCCGGCAGCACCGGCAGCACCAGCTGGGTCTCGCCCTTCGCCGGGTCGCGCCCCCATCGCTTGCTCGTGGCCAGCGCGACGACGTGGCCCGTGCCGGGCTGCACCACCGCGATGCCCGCAGCGACCCGGTTGGTCGGGGTCAGCGCCGCGTTGGCGGCCGACTGCGCCGCCGCCATCGCCTTGCGGTCGAGCGTCGTGCGGATGGTGAGGCCGCCGCGGTAGAGCAGATCGGCCCGGGCCTCCGGCGTCGGCCCGAAGGTCTTGTCGTTGCTCAGGATCTGCACGACCCACTGGCAGAAGAACGGGTACGCCGACGCTCCGCACCCCTGGGCCGGGTCGGTCACCTTCAGCTTGGCCGGGTCGGCCACGGCGGCGGTGTACTGCGCGGCGGTGATGCGGCCGGTGTCGAGCATCCGCGCGAGGACGACGTCGCGCCGCTCGCGGGCCGGGCCGGGGTTGTCGACGGGGTTGTAGTTGGTGGGCGACTTGAGGATGCCGATGAGCATCGCCGCCTGCGGCACGGTGAGCGACTTGGGCGGCACGCCGAAGTAGTGCAGCGCCGCGGCCCCGATGCCGTAGGCGCCGTCGCCGAAGTTCACCGTGTTGAGGTAGCGCTCGAGGATCTGGTCCTTGGTCAGCTGCTGCTCGACCGCGACGGAGTAGCGCAGCTCGCGGATCTTGCGCGCGAGCGTCACCTCGGTGACGGCGGCCGCCTCCTCGGGCGTGCGCGCCTGGGTGAGCAGCAGGTTCTTCACGTACTGCTGGGTGATGCCGGATGCGCCCTGCCGCGCGCCGCCGCTGTTGCGCAGCACCGCGCGGGCCAGGCCCGTGAGGTCGACCGGCCCGTGCTCGTAGAAGCGGTCGTCCTCGGTGGCCAGCAGCGCGTCCACCACCGCCGGCGAGACGTTGGCCAGCGACACCGGCACCCGGTTCTGGCCGTAGAACACCGCGAACGGCTTGCCCTCGTCGTCGGTCAGCACGCTGCGCAGGGGGAGCTCGGCGTCGAGGGGGAGGGCGGTGGGCAGGTCGTCCCAGGCGTAGACCGCCTGGCGGGCGGCGTAGGCCGGCGGCAGCACCGCCGGGGCGGCCAGGAAGGCCACCAGCGCGCCGGCGACCGCCGACCACAGCAGCAGGAGCGGGACCCGGGCGATCCGGCGCCCGGCCGAGGCCCGGGGGGCGGCGCGCACCGACGAGCGCAGGCCGCCGGGGAACAGGTCGTCGAGGCCCGACCCGCCCGGTGGCGGCCCGGCCGGCGCTGCTCCACCGGCGTGTCGTCGGCTCACCCCTGCTCGCTTCCCTGGTCGCGTCCCCTCACCATGATGAGGTGCGGGCGCACCTCGCCCGCGCAGGCGCTCGCCACCAGGGTGCGCGTCGCGGACGACCGACGGGTGACGAGGGGGTGACCGATGGGCCGCCACTCGGTCACGCCCGACGTGGTCCCCGCGCCCGCGGCGGGCCGGCGGGTCAGCAGCGCCGTGGCGGCCGTGGCCGTCGTCGTCGTGGCCGTCGCGTTCCTCGCCCTCACGGTGGTCGGTCTCGGCATGTTCGGCATCTCGCTGCAGCCGCGCGGCGAGACCGTGACCGTTCCGACCAGCACGCCCACCCCCACCGTCAGCCGGGTGGCCCTCGTGCGCACGCCGGCCCAGGAGGTGCTCGCGAGCACCCTCACCGGCACCGTCGCCCCGGGCTGGCAGCCGGCCAGCGACCTGTCGTGGTCCGGCGGCACCCCGTTCGACAGCCCCTGCGGGCGCCCCGGCGTGGACGCCGCCCTCACCGCCTCGCGCGTGTTCGACACCCCGGGCCGGCAGGTCGTGGTCACCGTGTCGGCCTACGGCGCCGGCGCCGGCGCCGTGGCGCTACGAGACTGGAACGACGTGCTCTCGTCCTGCTCCGGGGCGCAGGTCACCCTGCGGGTGGCCGCCGCCCCCGGCACCGAGGCGCTCGCGGCGGGGCTGGCCGCCACGGGGGGCAAGCCCGCCGCCACCGCGCTGTTCTGGCGCCGCGGCGACGTGATCGCGCTGGTGGTCTCGCCCGGGCGCAGCTCGGTGGGCCTCGCGGCCGACGCCACCACCCTCGACGCCGTGCTGCTCGAGTCGCTGCGCAGCCGCTGCAACGTCATCTCCTCCCGCCTGGCCGACGCGAGCCGGTCGCCCTGGGTCGCCACCGGCGTGCAGGGCGCGCCGGGTGCGTTCACCGGGCTCACCACGCCGGTGCCGGTCACGCTGCCGCCGGTCCCGACCCCGTCGCCGCCCAAGGGCGTCACCCCGGTGCCGGACACCTACACCCCCACCCCGCTGCCGTCGGTCTCCTACCCCGAGCGCCCGGCCGACCCGGTGTGGCCGCAGGACCTGCCCACGCCGGTGCCCGAGCCGGTCGTGCCGGTGCGGCCCACGCCGGTGCCGAACGTCACCACCTACCCCTCACGCCTCGACGACCTGGTGGGCCCCGGCTGCGGGTGGGCCTTCACCGGGCAGCCGCGGCCGCCGTTCGACCAGGCGCAGGAGGCGGTGCTGGCTCAGTCGCGCGCCCAGCAGGCGCTCTCGGACCTCGCGCTCGCGCAGCAGACCTGGCAGGTCGACACCCTCACCTACTGGGAGGACGTCCCGGTCTACGAGCAGCAGGCCGTCGCGTTCGCGCAGTACGCCCGCGCCGTCGCGCAGGTCGCGGCCGCCTGGGACGCGATCACCGCGGCGCGCACCGCCTACGCCGCCGCCCTCCAGGCCTACAACGACGCCGTCGCCGCCCGCGCGCAGTTCTTCGTCGACCAGGCCGACGCCCAGGCCGCGTACGACGCCGCGGTCGCCGCCTGCCAGGCGGCCGGGAGCCCCACCGCGACGGCGTCGCCCACCACCTCGGCCACGGCGTCCCCGACGTCGTCCACCAGCGCCGGCCCGTCGCCGAGCACCACCCCGGGCTGCCCGCCGGAGATCCCGCAGATCCTGCTGCAGACGCCGCCGCCCGAGCCCACCGTGCCCACCCCGCCGCCGGACCCGCGCCCGACGGGCTGATCCCGGGGCACCCGCCGGCGGTCGCGGCGTCGCCGTCCGCGGGGGCGTCCGCGCGCGCCGGCGCCCGAGCGCGGCGTCGGTCGGACGCCGGGCAGGCGCCGCGGCGGCTGCCACACTGCGCAGGTGTCCACGTCGCGCGCGGAGCTGGGGCTGCAGGCGGCCCTCACCTCGCGGATGCGCCCGATCGACTCGCTCTCGCTGATCCTGCGGATCTCGCTCGCGACCACGCTGTCGTACCTGCTGGCCCGCGCCGTGTCCGGCTCGGCCCTGCCGATCTTCGCGCCCATCACCACGCTGTTCGTGGTGCAGTCGAGCCCCTTCACCACGCTGGGGGTCACGGCGCAGCGGGTGCTGGGCACCGGCCTGGGCGTGCTCGCGGCGACGGTGTACGTCACCTGGCTGCCGGTCACGTGGTGGTCGGTGTTCGTCGCGGTGCTGGTGAGCCTGCTCGCCGCGCGGGCGCTGCCGGTCGGCATGACCGGCCAGCTGCAGATCCCGGTGGCCGTCGTCTTCGTGCTGGCGCTCGGGCCGGGCGACCTCAGCGTGGACCTGTGGCGCGTGCTCGACGTCGCGCTCGGCGCGGTGGTCGGGGTCGCCGCGGTGTTCGTGCTGCCGCCGCGGCCGCGCCTGGACGAGGCGCGGGTGGAGCTCGCGGCCTATGCCGACGAGCTGGCCGGCCTGCTGGCGCAGGTGGCGGCCGAGGCGGGGACGCACCCCGTGCCGCTGCACGACGACACCCGCCACGCGTTCATCCGCTCCAGCCGCGCGCTGCGCGTGCGCGCCGTGTCCGTGCGCGACGCCGTCACCCAGGCCGCGGAGTCCACCCGGTTCAACCCGCGGGCCCGCGCGCTCGGCGTCGAGCTCGAGCAGCTCGAGGACCGCATGGTGTGGCTCACCCGGCTCGCCATCCACTGCCGCTCGCTGGCGGGCAGCGTCGACCGCGTCTACGACCGGCCCGGCCCGGCGCCGGCCCTCCCGCGGGCGGTGCTCGCGGACCTGCTCGGCGAGCTCGGCTCGCTGCTGCGCGCCGTCTCCCTGCACGGTCTCGACGAGGACACCCTCGACGCCAGCGACCGCATGGCCGAGGACGTCCGGGTGGCGGTCGAGGTCACCACGGCCTCCGGCGACGTCGTCGCCGCCCTCGACAGCCTCACCCTGCTCGGCCGGCTCGAGCAGCTGCGCGAGTCCGTGGCGGAGGGCCCGCGGCGGGTCCGCACCGTGGAGGACGCCATGGGCGAGCCGCTCGAGGACGACGCCGTCGACCCGCTGTCCGGCGCCGGCGAGCGCATCCGCCGGATGCTCGGCCGCGACTGATGCCGGGCTGTCGTCGTCGGAGCTGTAACGGCGGACGGCCGGCCGGGAACACACGGGCATGAGCGACGCCGAGCGGCCGTGCCGGGACGAGGCCTGGCTCGAGGCTCTCGTGCTGCGCCACGGCAACACCGTGCTGGCCTACGCCCGACGACGCGTCCCCCAGGACGCCGACGACGTCGCCGCGGAGGTGTTCGCTGCGGCGTGGCGCTACCGCGACCGGGTGCCCGAGCCGGCGTTGCCCTGGCTCTACCGCACCGCCAGCCACCTGGTGCTGCACGAGCACCGCAGCCGCAGCCGCCGCACCGCCCTCGCCGCCCGAGCGGCCTCGATCGAGATGCCGGACGGGCGCACCGACGACCCCGCGGACGCGGTCGCCGCGCGCCTGGACGACGCCGACGCGGTGGCGCGTGCCCTGGCCGGCCTGTCCGACCGCGACGCCGAGGTGCTCAGGCTCTGGGCCTGGGAGCAGCTCGAGCCGGCCGAGATCGCCTACGTCCTCGGCGTGACCGCGGCGGCCGCCCGTGTCCGGCTGCACCGGGCCCGGCGTCGTGCCGCGTCGGTGCTGCTCACCGACGGGGCCGCCGGTCCCGAGGCCGCACCCGCCCCTGCCCGTCCTGTCGTCCCCCGCCGCGCCGTCCCCGCGCCGCGGCAGTTCCCCCTGACCGAGGAGCCCCGATGAGCACCGACCTGCGCGAGCGCCTGCACACCGTCGACCCTGCCGCGAGCGACCGCAGCCTCGACCCGGCGGCGTTGCGCGCCATGGCCCGCCGGGTGCTCGAGGACGCCGCCGCGGCGGCACCCGCGGCTGGCGCGGTGAGCCGCCGGACACGAGGCCGGGTGGGCCGGGTCGGCCGGTGGGCGGTGCCAGCCGTGGCCGCGCTCACCCTCGCCGCTCTGCTCGCACCCGCCCTCACCCGGGCACCGTCGGCCTCGGCCGAGGCGGCGTCGCTGCTCACCCGGGCGGCCGGGGCGATCCACACCAGCGACCCGGCTGCCGCCCCGGACCAGTGGTGGCGCATCTCGCGCACGGGCTTCGCCCTGGCCGAGACGTCGCCGGGCGCCACCGCGGACGCCGCCGCCGGCGGCGGCGGGCCCTCGGCGGTGCTGGTGTCGGCGGACTCCACCGACTACCTCGCCGTCGACGGATCGCGCCCCGGCTACACGGTCACCGACGCCACGCGCATCCTCCGCACGCTCTCCGGGCTGGCATGGGACCCCGCAGTGGTGACCTCCCCCGCGCGCACCTGGACCAGCGACCTGGCCCCGGACGCGCTGCCCGGCTCGTGGCAGACCCCCAGCCCCGAGTTCGTCGCGGCTCTGCCTCTCGATCCTCAGGCCCTGCGCGACGCCCTGTACGCCGCGGCCGCTGGCCACGGCTCGTCGGCCGACGGCGAGGCCTTCGTCTACGCGGCGGACCTGCTGCGCACCGGACTGGTGCCGGCCGACCTGCGCGCCGCGCTCTACCGGGTGCTCGCCACCGTGCCGGGGGTCGAGGTGAGCGACCGGACCGCGGCGGTCGGGGCGCGCTCCGGAGTGGCCCTGTCGTACTCCGAGGCGGTGGACGGGATCCGGCAGGAGATCGTGGTGGACCCGGCCACCGGCGAGCTGGTGGGGGAGCGGGAGGTGGCCGTCACCGCGCTCGACGGGATCCCGGCCGGCACGGTGATCGGTGAGTCGGCCGTGTCGCGCACCGTGGTCGACGCCGTGCCCGCGGCCGTCGTGCAGTCGGCCGTGCACGCCCGGTGCTCGGCGCAGCCCGACGGAGCCGTCGCCTGCACCGCCGGCTGACCGGCGCACGGCGATGCCTGGCGAGGCGGGCGACCGATAGATTCTCGGCGTCCCTCGACCAAGGAGTACCCGTGCTGCTGTCGGACCGCGACATCCGAGCCGAGCTCGCCTCCGGGCGCGTCGTCCTCGAGCCGTTCGACGAGGCGATGGTGCAGCCCTCGAGCGTCGACGTGCGCATGGACGTGTACTTCCGCGTGTTCGAGAACCACCGCTACCCGCACATCGACCCGGCCGAGGAGCAGCCCGAGCTCACCCGCCTGGTCGAGCCGGCCAAGGGCGAGCCGTTCATCCTGCACCCCGGCGAGTTCGTGCTGGCCTCGACGTACGAGGTCGTCACGCTGCCGGACGACATCGCCGGCCGGCTCGAGGGCAAGTCGTCGCTGGGCCGGCTCGGCCTGCTCACCCACTCCACCGCAGGCTTCATCGACCCCGGGTTCAGCGGCCACGTCACCCTCGAGCTGTCCAACGTCGCGACCCTGCCGATCAAGCTGTGGCCGGGCATGAAGATCGGCCAGCTGTGCCTGTTCCGGCTCTCCAGCCCGGCCGAGCACCCCTACGGCTCCGCGCAGTACGGCTCGCGCTACCAGGGCCAGCGGGGGCCGACGCCGAGCAAGAGCCACCTCAACTTCCACCGCACCGAGATCTGAGCCGGACGCCGGCCCCGCGCGGGCCGGTCGCCGCCGGCGTCGGAGCCGGGCGGCCGATGCTCAGGAACCTCTCAGGACTCCCCCGGGCAACTGCCAACCGGGTCCCGTAGCACTGCGGTCATGAAACGCGTGCTCGTCGTCGCCCTCGTGCTGGTCGTGGCCCTCGGCGGCTACTGGTTCCTCGGGCACCGCCAGTCCGACGCGTCGACCACGCAGTACCTGACGAGCGCCGTCCAGCAGGGCGACGTCACCTCCACGATCGCGGCCACCGGCACCATCGGCGCCGCCGCCACCTACGCGATGGCGTTCGGCACGACGACGGTCACCACGTCGACCTCGACGTCCTCGTCCGGCAACGGCAGCACCGGGTCGAACGCGTCGAGCGGGAGCTCCTCGAACACCGTCACCGCGGTCTACGTGAGCACCGGCCAGCACGTGCGCCGCGGCCAGGTGCTGGCCCGGGAGAGCACCGCGGGGTCCAGCGCCGCGATCACGTCCGCGCAGGCGCAGCTGACCACCGCGCTGGCGCAGGTGACCTCGGCCCAGGCGCAGCTCACCTCCACCCGCGCCAAGATCGCGTCGCAGACCTCCCCGAGCACGGCCGTGGCCAGCGCCCAGGCGCAGCTCCAGGTGGACCGGGCCCAGCTCGCGGTCGACACGACGGCGCTGGGCCAGGCGCAGAAGAAGCTCGCCGCGGACCAGGCGGCCAAGGCGCCCGCCGCCACGATCCAGGCCGACCGGCTCGCCGTCGCCCAGGCGCAGGCCAAGGTCGCCCACGACGACGCCGCCATCGCGCAGGACCAGCAGGCCGTCGCGCAGGCCTCGGACACCTCCGCCACGGACGCGGCCAACGCCGCCTCGCTCGCGCAGGCCGAGGCCTCGCTCACCCAGGCGCAGAACCAGGTCACCACCGCACGTGCCAACCTCGCGACCGCGCGTTCCGCGGCGGCGGCCTCGACGATCACGGCGCCGGTGTCCGGCTACGTCACCGCGGTCGACCTCACCGTCGGCCAGGCGCCGCCCTCGGCCAACGCCGTCACGCTGCGGTCCGACGCGCTCACCGTGACCGCCGACGTCGCCGAGCAGGACGTCGCCAACCTCCGGCTCGGGCAGACCGCGCAGGTGACCGTCACCGCGCTCGGCACCACGGTGCCGGCGAAGGTGACCGCGCTGCCCACCGCGGCCAACTCCGGCTCGTCGTCGGGCGCGGTGACCTTCCCGCTCTCGCTCACGCTCTCGTCCACCCCGAAGGGGACGCTGCCGGGCATGTCGGCGTCGATCTCGATCGCGACGGCGAAGGCCACCAACGTGCTCTACGTGCCCACCACGGCGATCCAGGGCACCGCGGGCAGCACCACGGTGCAGCTGATGGTGAACGGGTCGCCGGTGTCGACGCCGGTGAACATCGGGCTGTCGACCAACTCGGCCACCGAGATCATCAGCGGGCTGTCCGTGGGGCAGGTCGTGGTGACCGGCGTGGTGAACCCGACGGCGTCCACGACGACCGGGGTGGGCGGCGTCGGTGGTCTCACCGGCGGCGGCGGGCGCTTCGGCGGCGGGTTCGGCGGGGGGCGGCCCGGTGGCTGACCTCGATCCCGCCCCGGCGGGCTTCGCCGCCGACACCCCGACCGTGCTCGAGGAGCCGCCCCTCATCGAGGGCCGCGACCTCACCCGCGTGTACTCGATGGGCGACAGCGAGGTGGCGGCGCTGCGCGGCGTCAGCTTCCGCATCCGGCTCGGCGAGAACGTCGCGATCATCGGGCCGTCCGGCTCGGGCAAGTCGACGCTGCTGCACATCCTCGGCCTGCTCGACCGGCCGTCCGGCGGCCAGTACCTGTTCGCCGGCGTCGACACCGACACCCTCGACGACGACCGGCTCGCAGCGCTGCGCAACCGCGCCATCGGGTTCATCTTCCAGAGCTTCAACCTCGTGGCCGGCGAGTCCGCGCTCGAGAACGTCGCCGCGCCGCTCGTGTACGCCGGGGTCAAGCGCCGGGAGCGGCTCGAGCGCGCGGAGGAGTCGCTCGTGCGCGTGGGGCTGCAGGACCGGCTGCACCACGACCCGTCCCAGCTGTCCGGCGGACAGCGCCAGCGCGTCGCGATCGCACGCGCGCTGGTGACCCGGCCGGCCGTGATCCTCGCCGACGAGCCGACCGGCAACCTCGACTCGCGCTCGAGCGCCGACGTGTTCTCGCTGCTCCAGGAGCTCCAGGCGGAGGGGCTCACGCTCGTGACGATCACGCACGACCAGCGCATCGCCGACCGGGCCGCGCGCGTGCTGCGGGTGGAGGACGGGCTGCTCGTGGAGGAGGGGGCTCCCGCGCCCGCCTACCTCGACCACGCCGGGAGCGTGGAGCCGTGAGCTTCACCGAGGCGCTGCGCCTGGCCGTGCGACGGCTGCGCACCAACCTGCTGCGCACCGCGCTCACGACGCTCGGCGTCATCATCGGCGTCGCGTCGCTCGTCGCGCTCATCGGCGTCGGCGAGGGCACGCAGACGGCCATCACCCAGCAGATCGCCGGCCTCGGCACCAACCTGCTGTCGGTCAACGCCGGCGGCACCTTCGTCGGCGGGGTGCGGGGGGCGGCCGGGTCGGCGAGCACGCTCACCCTCGACGACGCCACGGCGATCGCGAAGCTCGACGGGGTGGCGGCGGTGGCGCCGGAGATGTCGGTGTCCAACGTCGTCGTCGTCGACGGGCGCACCAACACCACCACGAGCATGACCGGCACCACGCCGGCCGAGGCCCAGGTGCGCAACTACGAGATCCAGGCCGGGACGTTCCTGAACGACGTCTCGGTCGAGAAGGGCCTGCGCGTCGCGGTCCTCGGCCCCACCACGGTGTCGAACCTCAACCTCACGCCGCAGGAGGCCGTCGGGCAGAGCGTGACGATCAACGGCATCCCCTTCACCGTCGTCGGGGTCACCCAGCCCAAGGGCGGGGTCGGCTTCGCCAACCCGGACGACGCCGTCTACACCCCGATCAGCGCGGTGCAGTCGCGGTTCACCGGCGCGTCGTCGCTGCGCACCATCGGCGTCTCGCTCAAGGACCCGGCGCAGCTGTCGTACGTCGAGAGCGAGATCACCGCGCTGCTGCGCTACCGCCACGACCTGAGCTCCACCGCCAGCGACGACTTCAGCATGGTGAGCCAGGACCAGCTCCTGTCGGTCGCGTCGACGACGACGGCGACCATCCGCAACTTCCTCATCGGCATCGCCGCGATCGCGCTGGTCGTCGGCGGCATCGGCATCGCCAACACGATGCTGGTGTCGGTGCGCGAGCGGGTGCGCGAGATCGGCACCCGCAAGGCGATCGGCGCCCGCCGGCGCGACATCGGCCGCCAGTTCCTCGTCGAGGCGATCATCGTGACGCTCGGCGGCGCGGTGGTCGGCGTCCTGCTCGGGATGGCCGTGACCGGGCCGGTGGGCACTGCCGTCAACGTGCCCGCCGCGCCGACGCTGTCCGGCATCGCCCTCGCCTTCGTCTCCGCGCTCGTGGTCGGCGTCGTCGCCGGCTACTGGCCGGCCCGCGCCGCCTCGCGCCTCGACCCCGTCGAGGCCCTCCGCTACGAGTGACCCCCCGCCCGCCGACCGACCCGACCGCCCGACCTGACCGCCCGACAACCCGCGACCGGCCAGACCGACCGCACCGCACCGCCGCCCACGACCGACCGCACCGCCCTCGCCGACCGAGTGACCGGCCCGACCGCACCAGGAGACCGTGATGACCCAGCCCACCCCGCCCGACGGATCCGGGAACGGCCCGTCGTTCGTCCCGCCGCTGTCCGAGCCGGGCGCGGTGCCGCCCGCGCCGGCGTCCTCGTCGTACTCCGGCCCCTCGATGCCCGACATCGCGGACATCGTCGAGGGCTCGAAGGGCCGGCCCGAGCCTCGCGGCGGACTCGGGCGCAACGTGCTCGTGGGCGCCGTCGTCGGCGCCGTGGTGATCGCGGGGGGCGCGTTCTTCGCGGGCCGCGCCATGGCCGCCGGCCCGGCCACCCTCGCCGACGCCTTCGCCGAGGCCCAGGCGGGCACCCTGCCCTGCGGCACGTCCGCGAGCGGCCCGGGCCAGTTCCTCAGCCGTCTCTGCGGCGGCGCCGGCGGAGCGGGCGGGTTCACCCCGGGCGGCGGGGCCGGCCAGGCAGGGGGCACCGGGGCGGGGGCGGGCCAGGGCGACGGCGGCGGGTTCGGCGGGTTCGGGCGCGGGCTCGCCGGCACGGTCACCGCCGTGACGCCCTCGAGCGTCACCGTCGACACCCGGGCCGGGTCTGTGACGGTCGCGGTGCCCGGCACGGCCACGGTGTCGAAGACCGTCGACGGCAAGCTCTCCGACGTCGCCGTCGGCTCGACGGTGACCATCGCGTCCACCACAGACGCCAACGGCAACCGCGTGGCGTCGCGGATCACGATCGTGCCCGCGGGCCAGCTGCCCGGCGGCCCGGGCAACGGTCCGGCCTGAGCCCGGACGGCCGGCGGGTCCGAGACCGCCGGCCGTCCGCTCCGTCGTTACTGCCGCAACGACCGGAAACCGCGCCGGACTCCGGTCATCCGGGCAGTAACGACGGGGTCTCCTGGGGGGTGGGCCCGTCCGCGGGACGGCGCGCGCCGCGCAGCAGTGGGCTCCCGACGAGCAGGGCGACGACGACGGTCGCCAGGCCGCTGCCGGTCACCACCGCGCGCGGCGAGAGCAGGCCCAGCAGCAGCCCGCCGACGGCGGTCGACACCAGCATCCCGGCGCCGGCCGCGCCCTGGAGCACCGCGAACACCCGGCCGAGCACGGCCTGAGGGGCGATGCGCACCACGATGGTCTGGGCCAGCACGTTGAGCGCGCCGTTGCCGATCCCGACGCCGAAGCCGGCCGCGGCGGCCACGACGATGCCGGGCGCCAGACCGAGCGCGGCGATCGCGACGGCCATGCCGGCCATGGCGAGCACGAGCAGGCGGGCGCTGGTGGTCACCTCCATGTCGCGGCGCGCGAGCCACGCGCCGAGCATGAGCCCCACCGCGAACAGCGCGCCGCACACGCCGTAGGCCGTCGGGCCGGCGCCGAGCACCTGCGTCACCAGGAACACCTCGGCGACGTTCACCGCGCCGAGCACGAGCACCACCGCCACGAGCAGCACGACGACGCTGCGCAGCAGCGGCTCGCCCGACACCAGGCGCAGCCCGGCCCACAGCTCGCCGCGCCCCGGCGCCGCACCGGGCTCGGGACGCCGGTCCGCGCGCAGCATCAGCGCCGCGCCCGCCAGGGCGAGGAACGACACGGCGTCGACGGTCAGCGCACCCGTCGTCCCGACGGCGCCGACGAGCAGGCCGCCCAGCACCGGCCCCACGAGCCCGGCGCCGGCGGTGGTGGTCTGGAGCAGGGCCAGCGCGCGGCCGAGCCCCTCCTCGCCGACCATCGCGGGCACGAGGGCCTGCCACGCAGGCGCGACCACGGCCTGGCCGAGGTTGAGTGCCAGCACCGCGGCGACGACGAGCCACGTGACGTCGGAGGCGACCGCGGCCACGAGCCCCGCGCACACCACCGCCTGGAGCGCCGAGACGGTCGCCACGAGCCGGCGGGCCGAGAGCCGGTCCGCGAGCAGGCCGGCCACCGGCGCGGCCAGTAGCTGGGGCAGGGCCGCGGCCATCACGAGCGAGGCGACGACGAGCGGGCCGTGGCCGCGGGCGCTGGCCCACAGCAGCAGCGTCACGAGCGCGATCTCGTCGCCGACCAGGCTCGCCGCCCGGCCCGAGGCGACGACGGCCAGGTCGCGGCGCACCGCAGGTGTGAAAGACATGTTTCGAAAATAGTGCTTCATATCTCGTGCCGTCAAGGCCCGCGCGGCACCCGGGGGCGCTAGCGTCGGCGCCGTGGCCCGCCGTCCTGCGCCGAAGCCCGCGGCGTCCCCGTCGTCGGACGCCGACGTCGTGCTCACCGATGCCTCCGCCGTCCGCGCCCTCGCCCACCCGGCGCGGCTGGTCGTGATCGACGCCCTCTACGGCGGCGAGGTGCTCACCGCGACCGAGTGCGCCGCCCTCGCCGGCATCTCCGCGAGCGCCATGAGCTACCACCTGCGCGCCCTGGAGAAGTACGGGCTGGTGCGCCGGGCCGAGCCGCGCGGCGACGGCCGGGAGCGGCCGTGGATGAAGGCGGGCGAGAACCTCGCCGTGCGCATCCAGGGCTCGCGCGACGCCGCGGCGTCGATGTCGGCGGCAGAGCTGCTGGTGAGCAACAGCATCGAGCTCGACCGCGAACGGCTCCTCGCCTCGATGCGCGTCGACGCGAGCGAGGGGCGCTCCGGCGCCTGGCGCGACACCACGCACTACTCCCGGAGCCGCCTGGTGCTCACCGCCGACGAGGCCCGCAGCCTCGCCGCCGGGCTGGAGGCGCTGCTCGAGCCCTACCTCGCCGAGCGCCGGTCGCCGCGCCCGGAGGGCGCCACCGCGTTCAACGTCTCCCTCGCCCTCACCCGCGACGTCCCACGCTGAGCGCGGCCCGCCGCGTCCCGGGCCGCTACGCCGGGGTCACGCCGAAGGCCACGCGCATCGCGGTGTTGAGCGCCTGGTCGACCGGCGCGGTGAAGTGCGCCTTCATGTACGTCTGGTTCCAGTGGTTGTCGTCCTTGAACCGCAGGTACGGCTTGTCGATCGGGCCGCACCAGTCGTTCGGGCAGGTGGCCGAGGTGAGGTCGACGGCGGTCACCCGGCCGGGGAAGGCCTGGGCCGCGGCCCGCTCGGCCCGCCACAGCGCGGTGCTGGTCGCGCGGGACTTCGGTGCGCCGCAGCGGGTCTGCGCGGCCAGCCCCCACCGGCGGTAGCAGGCCTGCGCCGTCGTCGCGTCCCCGGGCAGGTCCGGCGAGTCGCGCAGGATCACCACGTGCTTGGCCTTGCGCAGCAGCTGCGCGAGCGTGCGGCGCCAGCCCATCTCCCACATGTGCGTGCGGGTGGCGCCGGTCACGAGGGTGCCGTGCGAGGAGATCACCTGGTGGAAGTTCCAGCTGCTCACCACCACGAGGTCGATCCGGCCCCAGCGCTGCGCGGCCAGCCCCGCGAGCGCGGCGCGTCGCCACACCGGGCACTGGTAGTACGACGCGGACGCCTTGTAGCGGCGCACCAGGACGTCCGGCGCGGGGCAGCCGGACTTGGTCATGGTGAGCATCCGCCAGCCGTGCTTCCACGCCGTCTGGAGCACCGCGGCGTGCCAGTGCGCGGCGTGCGAGTCGCCGAAGAGCAGCACGGTCTTCGCGCCGTTCGGGTGGGTGAACGTGCACGGGTGCGGCACGGTCACGCTCACCCGCGCGTGGCAGCCGTTGCGGTAGGTCACCGGCTCGTCGTGCACCGCGTAGGCGTACGACGGGATCGGCGTCCACGCCGTGGCGGCCGGCAGCGCGGCGGGCGACGCGGCACCGGGTCGCAGCGCCGCCGTCGCACCCGCGGGGGCCGCCAGCGGGGGAGCCGCCGCCGACGCGGCGGGCAGGGCGGTCGCGCCGGCGCAGAGCACGAGGGCCAGCACGGCGATCGGGCGGCGGTGCCACATGCGCGCAGGGTAGCCACGCGCGGGCCGGCGCACGCGGGCTCGGGCCGGGCCGTCCGGAGTCCTTACGCTCTCCCCATGGACGCGCGCGCGACGGCCGACGCGGCGGACGGCGCCACCCGCCCGTCGCCCGCGGCCCACGAGCGCGCCCGCTCCTTCCGCTTCCGCCCGGACGTCGAGGGCCTGCGCGCGGTGGCCATCGCGGCCGTCGTGGGCTACCACGTCGGCCTGCCGCTGTTCGGCGGCGGCTTCGTCGGCGTCGACGTCTTCTTCGTGATCTCGGGCTTCCTCATCACGGGGCTGCTCGTCACGGAGGTCGCGTCCACCGGCCACGTGTCGCTGTCGAGGTTCTGGGCCCGTCGCGCGCGGCGCCTACTCCCCGCCGCCACGCTGGTGCTCGCCCTCGTGGCCGCGGTGTCGTGGTGGGTCGTGCCGGTGCTCGACCACGGCACGACCGGGCTCGACATCGCGGCGTCGGCCCTCTACGTGTCCAACATGCGCTTCGCCGCGCAGGCCACCGACTACCTCGCCTCGGACGCCGCGACGAGCCCCGTGCTGCACTTCTGGTCGCTCGGCGTGGAGGAGCAGTTCTACCTGGTGTGGCCGCTGCTCGTGCTCGTCGTGGGCCTCGTCGTCGTACGCCGACGCCGCGCCGCCGGCGGTGCCGTCACGGGTCCGCTGATGGGCACGCTGGCGCTGCTGGGGGTGCTCTCGTTCCTGCTCTCGCTGCGCCTGACCGACCGCGTGGAGCCCTGGGCGTTCTTCGGGATGCCCACGCGCGCCTGGGAGTTCGCGCTCGGCGGCCTCGTGGCGATCGGCGCGCCGCACCTCGGCGCGCTGCCGGTCGCGGCGCGTCGCACGGCCGGCGTCGTGGGCCTCGCCCTGGTGGCCGGGTCCGTCGTGCTGCTGTCCAACGACCTGCCCTACCCGGGCACCGCCGCGCTGTGGCCGGTGCTCGGCACCACGCTGGTGATCGCGGCCGGCACCGGCGGCCCCGGCCGGGTGGGCGTGCTCACCCTGTGGCCGGTGCGCGCCCTGGGCCGGCTGTCGTACTCCTGGTACCTGTGGCACTGGCCCGCCCTCGTGCTCACCGCCGCCGCGCTCGGCGACCTCGGCGTCGGCGGGCGGCTCGCGGTGGCCCTGCTCTCGCTGGTGCCCGCCGCGCTGGCCTACCGGTTCGTCGAGCGGCCGCTGCACCACCACCCCGCGCTCGTGGCCAGCCCCGGCCGCTCGCTGCGACTGGGCGCCGCGCTCTCCCTCGGGGCCGCCACAGCCGGGCTGCTCCTCGCCGTGCTGCCCGGCGGCGGCGCGCTGGCCTCGAGCGCGGCCGCGGCCCCCGGCGCGGCGGACGAGCAGACCGGCCGCGGGCCGGCCGCGCTGGCCACCCCGCAGCCCTCGGGCTCCGGGCCCTCGGCCCCGGCGCCCTCGGCGTCCGGCGCGGCCCGGCCCACCCAGGCCCCGGTCGTGTGGCCGGCCGGACCGCTCACGCCCTCGCCGCAGGACGCCCGCTCGGACATCCCCGTGATCTACGGCGACGGCTGCCACCTGCCCAAGCAGGCCGTTTCCCACCCGGCCTGCGTGTTCGGCGACCCGTCGTCCTCGACGGTGGTCGTCCTGTTCGGCGACTCGCACGCCGCGCAGTGGTTCCCCGCGCTGCGCTCGCTGGCGGACAAGCACCATTGGAAGCTGCTCGTGCGCACCAAGTCCGGCTGCCCGGCGCCGGACGTCACGATCTTCGACCGCGCCCTCAAGCGGCCCTACGACGAGTGCGACCAGTGGCGCACCCAGGTGATGACCGAGCTGACCAGCACGCACCCCACCCTCGTGGTCGCGGCAGGCACCCGCACCGACTCCCTCGTCGACCGCTCGACGGGGTCGAAGATCGCCGCCTCGGCCGCGCCCGGCGAGTGGCAGGCCGGGTGGCGCCGCGACCTCGACGCCCTCGGCCGCGCCGGGGTGCCGGTGGCCGTGCTGCGCGACACCCCCTGGCCCGGCCGCGACGTGCCCTCCTGCGTGGCGCAGAACCTGTCCGACCCCAGCGCCTGCGACCTGAGCCGGTCGGCCCTGGACTCGCCGTCGTACGACACGGCGCTCACCCGCGGCACGGCCACGGGCCACGGCGTCGACCTCACCTCGGTGATCTGCGAGCCGTCGCGCTGCCCGGTGACGCGGGGCAAGTACCTCGTCTACCGCGACGGCAGCCATCTCACGGCGACATTCGCCGAGGCGCTCGCCCCCTACCTCTACCAGCGCCTCGCGCCGCTGCTGCCGCACTGAGCGGCGGGGACCGCACCTCTCGGCGCACATACGCCGGCGGGGCCGCGGTCGCCGCTCCGTGGGGCCGGGGTTACGGTGACCCGGGCTCCGCGATCGGGCACGTCGGCGGCCTGGTTCCCGTCCGTGTCTCATGACAGGCAGGTGGAGTTGGTATGCGTCGATCCGTTCGCCGGGCGCTCGGTGTGGTGTCCGCAGTCGTGCTGTCCGCGGCAGGCCTGACGGCCGGGCTCGTCCCGGCCCAGGCCGCCCAGGTGAAGTCCGGCACCTACGTGTCGCTCGGCGACTCGTTGGCCTTCGGCTACCAGCCGGACCTCGTCGCCGCGGGCGACTACGACCCGGCCCACTACGTGAGCTACGCCGAGGACTACGCCGCGATGCGCCCGCACCTCCAGGTGGCCAACTTCGGCTGCCCGGGGGAGACCACGGCCACCCTGATCAACGGCGGCTGCCCGTGGCCCGCGTTCGCGCTCCACATGCCCTACAACGGCGGCTCGCAGCTGCAGGCGGCCCTGGCGTACATCGCCGAGCACCCGGACACGTCGCTGATCAGCGTGGACATCGGCTCGAACGACCTGCTCGCCATCCTGGGCCAGTGCGGCGTGGACGCGACGTGCATCTCCGGCAAGCTGCCTGCGGTGCTGGGCAACTACGCCTACATCCTCGGTGCGCTCAAGGCCGCCGCCCCCCGGGCGCAGCTGGTGGTGTTCAACCTCTACAACCCGCTCGCGCTGACCACGCCCGGCAGCGACGCGCTGCTCACGCAGTACGTCAACCCGGCGATCACCCAGCTGGCAGCGGGCTTCGGCGCCAAGGTCGCCGATGCGTTCACGGTGATGAACCACCGCGCGGGCTCGCCCGCGGAGGCCGCGTTCGTGTGCAGCCGCACCTGGATGTGCTCCTGGACGCCGGGCAACATCCACCCCACGGACCTGGGCTACCAGCAGATGGCGATCGCCCTGCTGCACGCGCAGAGCTGAACCGCGCGGGTGCCGACGGCCGCTCACCACGGGCGGCTGTCGGCACCCCGCGTCCGAGCCACGCCATGCTGCGCCGCAGGCCGGTCCGCGCGCGGCACGATGGGGTCATGGCCGAGGTCGACGTCGACACGCTCGCCGACGAGCTCTACGCGATGCCGCCCGAGCAGTTCATCGCCGCGCGCGCGAGCGTCGTCGCGGTCGCGCGCGAGGCCGGGCAGGCGGCGGTGGCGGCCGAGCTCGGGGCCCTGCGCAAGCCCACCGTGACGGCGTGGCTCGCGAACCAGGTCGTGCGCGCGGTGCCCGACGTCGTGGCGGGCGTGATCGCCATCGGGCCGGCGATGCGCGAAGCCACGGTGGCGGGCGACGCCGCGGCGCTGCGCGACCTCGGCAGGCACCGGGCGGCCCTGCTCGGCGAGCTGATCGGCGCGGCACGCGCCGTCGCCGAGGAGGGCGGACGGGCGTTCACCGCCACGCACCAGCGCGAGCTCGAGGCCACCTTCACCGCGGCGGCCGTCGACGAGGACGCCGCCGCAGCCCTGCTCACCGGCCGCATCTCCGCGCCGCTCGAGGTCGCGGGCCTCGGGTTCGGCCTCGGTGCCGTCCCGCACGACCGGGCCCAGCCTGCAGCGGACGGGGCCCACGCGACGCACCCGCCGGCGCCGGCCGGTCCGAGCCGGGGCGCAGCGCGCGGGCCCACGGAGTCGGCCGCCGAGCGGCGCGCGGCGGAGCGTCAGCAGGCGGCGGACGCGGAGCGGGAGCGTGCTGTCGTCGAGGCGGAGCAGTCGCTCGCCGAGGCACGGCTCCAGGACGCCGACGCGCAGGCGGCGCTCGCGCAGGCGCAGGAGGCCTTCGACGCCGCGCTCGCCGCGGAGAACGCCGCGGCCGAGGCCCTGCGGGCGGCCAAGGACGCGACCTCCGACGCCCGGGCCGACCTCACCGCGGCCAAGGCCGACGCGACGTCGTCCGGCCGCGCCGTCGCCGCGGCGCTCACCAGGCTCGACAAGGCGACCCGGCGCTGAACCCCGGTCGCCGGAGGCCCTCCCGCGACGGACGAGCGCCCTGCTGCGCCGGCATCAGCAGGCGATCTCCCACACGTGCCCGGCAGGGTCGCGGAAGGTCGCGGTGGTCATGCCCCACGGTCGCACCTCGGGCCCGCGCAGCAGCGGCCATCCGGCGTCCTGGATGCGCTGGGCCACCGCGTGCACGTCGCTCACGCCGACCGTCAGCTGGACGCGCACGCCGGCAGTGGAGTCGCCCACGGACGCGGGCGCGATCAGGTCGTCGGCCTCGCGGACGTCGAGGTAGTTCAGCAGCAGGCCGCCGAGCCGGTAGACCACGCTGTGGTCTTCCTCGAAGTGGACCGGTAGCTCGAGCACGCGTTCGGCGAAGTCGCGCACGGCGTCGAGGTCCTCCGCGAACATCGTCAGTGCGTCGACCTGCCCGGCCCATGTCGCCACAGCGGTGCCTCCCGACTAGTGCCCGTCCGCGACCGTCGCGACGGCCGTGCCATCCGACCGTGAGCGCACCTGGATGTCCAGCGGCCGCGCCGCGGCGCGACACTCACCGGACGCTGCTCGCACTCCTGGCGGCCGCCCACCCGGCCGGACACCCGGAGCCGCGTCAGGTGCGGACGCTGTCGAGCAGCAGCGTCGCGACGTCGCGCACCTCGGCCAGCGGCGCGTCCTTGCCCTCGGACCGGTTGGTCACGCCGTCGCTGATCATCACCGAGCAGAACGGGCAGGCGACGGCGATCGTCGACGCCCCGGTGGCCAGCGCCTCGTCCGTGCGGTTGAGATTGATCCGCGTTCCGAGCCGCTCCTCCATCCACATGCGCGCGCCGCCGGCGCCGCAGCAGAACGAGCGGTCGGCCGAGCGCTCCATCTCGGTGAGCGCTAGACCTGGCACGGCACCGAGCAGCTCGCGCGGCGGCGTGTAGACCTTGTTGTGCCGCCCGAGGTAGCAGGGGTCGTGGTAGGTGACGCCGCCGTCGACGGGGGTCACCGGGGTGAGCCGGCCGTCCTTCACCAGGGAGGCGAGCAGCTGGGTGTGGTGCACGACCTCGTAGTGGCCGCCCACCTGCGGGTACTCGCGGCCCAGCGTGTTGAGGCAGTGCGGGCAGGTGACTACGATCTTCTTCGCCTTGATCTCGTTGAGCACCTCGACGTTCTGCATCGCCTGCATCTGGAAGAGGAACTCGTTGCCCGCGCGACGGGCCGGGTCGCCCGTGCAGGTCTCGCCCTCGCCGAGCACCATGAACTGCACGCCCGCCAGGTTCAGCAGCTCCGCGACGGCCTTGGTGGTGCGCTTGGCGCGGTCCTCGAACGCGCCGGCGCAACCGACCCAGAACAGGTAGTCGACGTCGTCGGGGATGGTGTCCTCGCCGTCCGCCCCGAACACCCGGACGTCGAAGTCGACCTCCTCGATCCAGGCGTTGCGCAGCGAGGCCTTCATGCCCCACGGGTTGCCGTTGTTCTCGACGTTCTTGAACAGCCCGGCGAGCTCGGCCGGGAACTCCGACTCGATCATCACCCGGTTGCGGCGCATGTCGACGATGTGGTCGATGTGCTCGATGTCGACCGGGCACTGGTTCACGCAGGCGCCGCACGTGGTGCACGACCACAGCACGTCCTCGTCGATGACGGCGTTGTCGCTCTCGCGCGAGCCCACCAGAGGCCGCGCGTGCTGGTCCTGGATCTCCTGCGAGTACGACGTGATCTCGACCGGCACGGGCACGGACGCCTTGCCGGTGCCGGGCGAGGCCAGGTAGGAGGGGTTGCTCTTGTCGAGCAGGTAGGGCAGCTGGCCGAGCAGGTTGTCGCGCAGGTCCATCACGAGCAGCTTCGGCGAGAGCGGCTTGTCGGTGTTCCACGCCGGGCACTGCGACTGGCAGCGGCCGCACTCGGTGCACGTGAGCAGGTCGAGGTTGCCCTTCCAGGTGAAGTCCTCGATCGTGCCGCGGCCGAACACGGCGTCCTCGTCGGGGTCCTCGAAGTCGATCCGCTCGGTGCCGCTGTACATGGGCAGCAGCGGGCCGAGGCCGTTGGGCCGCCGCGAGAACAGCACGTTGAAGGGCGCCAGGAAGATGTGCATGTGCTTGCTGTAGAGCACGACGATCGTGGTGACGAGCACCGAGATCAGCGAGAGCAGAATGAAGACCGTCTCGATCCACTCGTTGGCCGCGAGGCCGAGCGGTGCCAGCAGCGAGCCGACCCACTCCGAGACGAAGGCGCCGCCGTCCTGGTAGGGGAACGCGCCGGTGTTGACCTGCGCCCCGCGATAGACGAACAGCGTGATCACGATGGCGGCGATCAGCACGAGGATGAGCCAGGCGCCACCGGTGTGGGAGCCGTAGAAGCGCGACTTCTTGCCGATGCGGTGCGGGTCGCGGCGCACGCGGATCACGGTGAACACCACGAGCGCCACCAGCACCAGGACGCCGAAGAGGTCCTCGAGGAAGCCGACGACCGGCCAGGTGCCCACGATCGGCACGTGGAAGTCCGGGTCGAGCAGGCTGCCGAAGCCCTCGAGGATCGTCAGGCCCAGGACGATGAAGCCCCAGAACGTGAAGAAGTGGGCGGTGCCCGGCACGGTCCACTTGAGCAGCTTGCGCTGCCCGAGCACCTCGACGAGCTCGTTCTGCAGCCGCACGCCCTTCTCGTCCGTGCGCCCGACGGCAGGCTGGCCGGAGCGGATCACTCCCACGATGCGCCCGAGCCGCCACGCCGCGAGGCCGAGCAGCCCGACCGTGACGAGGACGCCGACCACGAGCCGCACCGTGAGGTAGGGCGCGGAGAACGGCGTGAGGAGCACGACGTCGTGCGCGGGGACGGTCGCGAGGACGGGCACCGGAGGGCCTCCCACAGGTTCGGTCGCGGACGCGGGACAACGTTACCCGTCGGTAACGTGCGCCGCCCCGCGGGGCTGCGCCCACGGTAGAGCCCGGCGCTCCCGTGGGGAGCCCCGGGCGGCGCGCGTCGGCGCCCGGCGAGCAGGGGCGGGACGAGGCTGGGTCGGTCGGCCGGCGGGAATGCACCGCAGGAGGTACGGGTTATGTCAGGTGGCTTGAGCCGGGTAGGCTCAGGTAATCTGCACGTGAAGTTGACACAGGATCTGCTCTTGACCACAGTCGGAGGGGAGCCGCCGGCACCGGGACGGCGCCGGCACCGCAGCACGACCCGCACCAGGAACCACCAGCACGGACCCTCCCGGGCCCGCGCCGTCCCTCCGGGGGAGGCGCCGCCGGCCCGGCCACGGACCCAGAGCACGAGAGCGAGAGGCAGACCCCCATGGCACGAGCAGTCGGAATCGACCTCGGCACCACCAACTCGGTGGTGTCGGTCCTCGAGGGCGGAGAGCCCACCGTCATCCCCAACGCCGAGGGCGCCCGCACCACGCCGTCGGTCGTCGCCTTCGCCAAGAACGGCGAGGTCCTCGTCGGCGAGGTGGCCAAGCGCCAGGCCGTCACCAACGTCGACCGCACCATCCGCTCGGTGAAGCGCCACATGGGCACCGCCTGGACCGTCGACATCGACGGCAAGGCCTACACCGCCCAGGAGATCAGCGCCCGAGTGCTGCAGAAGCTGAAGAGGGACGCCGAGGCCTACCTCGGCGACACCGTCACCGACGCCGTCATCACGGTGCCGGCGTACTTCAACGACGCCCAGCGCCAGGCCACCAAGGAGGCCGGCGAGATCGCGGGCCTCAACGTCCTGCGCATCATCAACGAGCCCACCGCCGCCGCCCTCGCCTACGGCCTCGACAAGGGCGAGAAGGAGCAGACCATCCTGGTCTTCGACCTCGGTGGCGGCACCTTCGACGTCTCGCTGCTCGAGATCGGCGACGGCATCGTCGAGGTCAAGGCGACCTCCGGCGACAACCACCTCGGCGGCGACGACTGGGACGAGCGGCTCGTGAGCCACCTCGCGACCCAGTTCAAGAACGCCCACGGCGTCGACCTCACCAAGGACAAGATGGCGCTCCAGCGCCTGCGCGAGGCGGCGGAGAAGGCGAAGATCGAGCTGTCGAGCTCCATGCAGACCTCGATCAACCTGCCCTACATCACCGCCTCGGCGGAGGGACCGCTGCACCTCGACGAGACCCTCACCCGGGCGCAGTTCGAGAAGCTGACCTCCGACCTGCTCGACCGGTGCAAGGCGCCGTTCGCCGCGGTCATCAAGGACGCCGGCATCAACGTCGGCGACATCGACCACGTCGTGCTCGTCGGCGGCTCCACCCGCATGCCGGCCGTGAGCGACCTGGTGAAGGAGCTCACCGGCGGCAAGGAGCCCAACAAGGGCGTCAACCCCGACGAGGTCGTCGCGGTGGGCGCCTCGCTCCAGGCCGGTGTGCTCAAGGGCGAGGTCAAGGACGTCCTGCTCCTCGACGTCACCCCGCTCTCGCTGGGCATCGAGACCAAGGGCGGCATCATGACCCGCCTCATCGAGCGCAACACGACGATCCCCACCAAGCGGTCGGAGATCTTCACCACGGCCGACGACAACCAGCCCTCGGTGCTCATCCAGGTCTACCAGGGCGAGCGCGAGATGGCCGCGTACAACAAGAAGCTCGGCACCTTCGAGCTCACCGGGCTGCCGCCCGCCCCGCGCGGCGTGCCGCAGATCGAGGTGACCTTCGACATCGACGCGAACGGCATCGTCCACGTCGCGGCCAAGGACCTCGGCACCGGCAAGGAGCAGTCGATGACCATCACGGGCGGCTCGGGCCTGCCCAAGGAGGACATCGAGCGGATGATGAAGGACGCCGAGGCGCACGCCGAGGAGGACCGCCAGCGCCGCGAGGCCGCCGAGGTCCGCAACAGCGCCGAGTCGCTGCTGCACCAGACCGAGAAGTTCCTCGCCGACAACGGCGACAAGGTCCCCGAGGACGCGAAGAGCAACGTCGAGGGTCCCCTCGCCGACCTGCGCAAGGCGCTCGAGGGCGACGACATCGAGGCGATCAAGGACGCGGCCGAGAAGGTCGCGACCTCGAGTCAGGCGCTCGGTGCCGCGATGTACGCCAACGCCGGGGCCAACGCCGCCGGCGGCGGCGAGCAGCCCGGCGCCGGCGCGACGTCGTCCGACGACGACGTGGTCGACGCCGAGATCATCGACGACGAGGACACCAAGGCGGAGCAGTGACCGAGCCCTCGGACCCGGGCTTCTCCTTCCAGGACAAGCGCCGGATCGACCCCGACACCGGTGAGGTGAGGGAGCAGCCCGCTGCTCCCTCACCCGAGCCGGACGACCCGTTCGACCAGATCGTGGAGGGTCTCGAGGCCGACGCCGAGGCGGTGGACGCGAAGGTGGCCGAGCTGACGGCCGACCTCCAGCGCGTCCACGCGGAGTACGCCAACTACCGCAAGCGCGTCGAGCGCGACCGCGAGGCCCAGCGCGACCTCGCCGTCGGCTCGGCCGTGGCGGAGCTGCTGCCCGTGCTCGACGACATCGGCCGCGCACGCGAGCACGGCGACCTCGACGGCGCGTTCAAGAGCGTCGCGGAGTCGCTGGAGTCGACCGTCGGGCGGATCGGCCTCGAGAAGTACGGCGAGGTCGGCGACGCCTTCGACCCGATGGTGCACGAGGCCATCAGCCACGAGCACAGTCCCGACGTCACCGGACCCACCTGCACGCAGGTCTACCAGCCCGGCTACCGCTACAAGGGTCGCGTGCTGCGGCCCGCCGTCGTGGCGGTCACCGACCCGGAGTGAGCACGCCGGGCCCCGCCGCCACGGTCGCGAGCCACGGCAGCGGGGCCCGGCCCCACCCGGACGCGCACCGTCGTCCGGCCCGCACCACGCGCACCAGGAGAGGAGGGACGCCGTGAGCCAGAAGGACTGGATCGAGAAGGACTACTACAAGGCGCTCGGCGTCTCCAAGGACGCCAGCCAGGCCGAGATCAAGAAGGCGTTCCGCGGGCTGGCCAAGAAGCTGCACCCGGACTCGAACGAGAACGACCCCCAGGCCGAGGCCCGCTTCAAGGAGGTCTCGGAGGCCTACGACGTCCTCTCCGACGAGAAGACGCGCAAGGAGTACGACGAGGCCCGCACGCTGTTCGCCGGTGGCGGCTTCCGGATGCCCGGCGGCTTCGGCGGCCCGGGCACGGGCGGCGGCCAGGGCGTGCCGTTCGACCTGTCCGACCTGCTCGGCCGCACCGGCGGCGGCTCAGGCGGCTTCGGGGACGTGTTCGGCAGCATCTTCAACCGCGGTCAGGCGGGCGCCCGGCGTCCGCGCCGCGGCCAGGACATCGAGAGCAGCGTGACGCTCTCCTTCGACGAGGCGCTCGACGGGCTCACCCTCCCCCTGCGGCTGACCTCCGACGCCGTCTGCACCGTGTGCTCCGGCACCGGCGCGCGCAACGGCACCACGCCCCGCGTGTGCCCCACATGCCACGGCGCCGGCCAGGTCGACCGCAACCAGGGCGGCTTCGCCTTCCCCGAGCCGTGCCGCGAGTGCCGCGGCCGCGGCCTCGTCGTCGACGACCCCTGCCCCACGTGTCAGGGCTCGGGGCACGCGCCGTCCACGCGCACCGTGCAGGCGCGCATCCCCGCGGGCGTGCGCAACGGCCAGAAGATCCGGCTGCGCGGCAAGGGGATGCCGGGCGAGAACGGCGGCGAGGCGGGCGACCTGCTCGTGAGCGTCACAGTCACGCCGCACCCCGTGTTCGGGCGCGACGGCGACAACCTCACGGTGACCGTGCCGGTCACCTACCCGGAGGCCGCGCTCGGCGCGGACGTCCAGGTGCCCGTGCCGCACGGCGGCACCGTGCGGCTGCGGCTGCCCGAGGGCACGCAGAACGGCCGGGTGATGCGCGTGCGCGGCAAGGGCGTGCGCCGCAAGGACGGCACCCACGGCGACCTCCTCGTGACGGTCGACGTCGCCGTCCCGCAGCGGCTTAGCTCGGCCCAGAAGGACGCGCTCTCGGCCTACGCCGAGGCCACCCACGACCACGACCCGCGCGCCGACCTCATGGCGCGCGCCCGGCAGACGGGAGGCAGGCCATGAGCGACGAGAGCACGCCCCACGTCGAGGACCGCCTGCGCCCCGACGACGCGACGCCGGTCTACGTCATCTCGGTCGCCGCCCAGATCGCCGGGCTGCACCCGCAGACGCTGCGCCAGTACGACCGGCTCGGCCTGGTCTCGCCGGACCGCACCGGCGGGCGCAACCGGCTCTACTCCCTGCGCGACATCGCCCGGCTGCGCGAGGTGTCGCGGCTGTCGGCCGAGGGCGTCAACCTCGCCGGCATCCAGCGCATCCTCGAGCTCGAGTCGGACAACGAGCGCCTGCGCGCGCAGCTCGGCGTGCTCCTGGCCGAGGTGCAGCGGCTGCGGCCTGGCATCGGCGCGCGCCCGCAGCTGCCGTCGTCCGAGCCCTCCACGGCGCTGGTCGTGTGGCGTCCGCGCCCTGCGGACCGCGACACCGCCCGACGCTCCCGGCCCCGCTGACCCGTCCGCCGCCCACCTACGGCGGCCCCCGGCGACCCGCTCGCCGCTTCCCCGCACCGCACCAGCGCGGACGCCTCGGCGCCCGCGAGAAGGACCACCACCATGGACATCCAGTTCACGACCCGCAGCCAGGAGGCGCTCAGCCGCGCGATCCGCCGTGCCGCCACGGCCGGCCAGGCGCAGGTGGAGCCGCTGCACGTGCTCGGCGCGCTGCTCGCCCAGGGCGACGGCGACGACATCGCCGCGGCCGTGCTCGACCGCGTCGGCGTCGACCGCGCCGCGCTGACCGCGCGCGTCGAGCAGGCGCTGGCCGCGCTGCCCTCGGCCAGCGGCCAGACCGTGCAGTCGCCGCAGCTCTCGCCGGCCGCCTACCGCGTGGTGCAGTCCGCGCAGGAGCTCGCCGCCGAGCGCGGCGACACGTTCGTGTCCACCGAGCACCTGCTCGTCGGTCTCGCGCAGCAGGGCGGCCCCGGCGTCGCCGACGCCCTGGCGGAGGCCGGCGCCGCCCCGGGTGCGCTGGTGGACGCGATCTCGCAGGTGCGCCAGCGGCCGGTGACCAGTGCTGACCCGGAGGGCTCGTTCAAGGCGCTGGAGAAGTACAGCGTCGACCTCACCGCCCTGGCGCGCGAGGGCCGCATCGACCCCGTGATCGGGCGCGACTCCGAGATCCGCCGCGTGGTGCAGGTGCTCTCGCGGCGCACGAAGAACAACCCCGTGCTCATCGGCGAGCCCGGCGTCGGCAAGACCGCCGTCGTGGAGGGACTGGCCCAGCGCATCGTTGCGGGCGACGTCCCGGAGTCGCTGCGCGGCAAGCGCCTCGTGGCGCTCGACCTCGCCGCGATGCTCGCGGGCGCGCAGTACCGCGGCCAGTTCGAGGAGCGGCTCAAGTCCGTGCTCGACGAGATCAAGGGCAGCGAGGGCCAGGTCGTCACCTTCATCGACGAGCTGCACACCGTGGTGGGTGCGGGCGCCTCGGGCGACTCGGCGATGGACGCCGGCAACATGCTCAAGCCGATGCTCGCGCGCGGCGAGCTGCGCATGGTCGGGGCGACCACGCTCGACGAGTACCGCGAGCGGATCGAGAAGGACCCGGCGCTCGAGCGCCGCTTCCAGCAGGTGCTGGTGGGCGAGCCCAGCGTGGAGGACACCCTCGGCATCCTGCGCGGCATCAAGGAGAAGTACGAGGCCCACCACAAGGTGGCCATCGCCGACTCCGCGCTCGTCGCGGCCGCGACGCTGTCCGATCGCTACATCACCCACCGGTTCCTGCCGGACAAGGCGATCGACCTCGTCGACGAGGCGGCGTCCCGGCTGCGCATGGAGATCGACTCCTCGCCCACCGAGATCGACGACCTCCAGCGGCAGGTGGACCGGATGCGCATGGAGGAGCTGGCGCTCTCCCGCGAGACCGACCCCGCGTCGGTCGAGCGGCTGGCCCGGCTGCGCGCCGACCTCGCCGACCGCAGCGAGGAGCTGCTCGGCATGCGGGCCCGCTGGGACGCGGAGAAGGAGGGTCTCGACCGCGTCGGCGAGCTCAAGATCCGCATCGACGAGCTGCGCATGCTGGCCGAGCGCGCCCAGCGCGACGGCGACCTCGAGCAGGCCTCGCGGCTGCTCTACGCCGAGATCCCCACGCTCGAGGAGCAGCTGTCCGCCGCGGTGTCGTCGTCGAGCGACCGCGCGCGCATGGTGCGCGAGGAGGTCGGACCCGACGACGTCGCCGAGGTCGTGGCGTCGTGGACCGGCATCCCCGCGGGCCGGCTCATGGAGGGCGAGACGGCCAAGCTGCTGCGCATGGAGGACGAGCTGGCCCGCCGGGTGGTCGGCCAGGAGGAGGCCGTGCGCGCGGTGTCCGACGCCGTGCGTCGTGCCCGTGCCGGCGTCTCGGACCCGGACCGCCCCACCGGCTCGTTCCTGTTCCTCGGGCCCACCGGCGTCGGCAAGACCGAGCTGGCCAAGGCGCTCGCGGAGTTCCTCTTCGACGACGAGCGCGCCATGACGCGCATCGACATGAGCGAGTACGGCGAGAAGCACTCGGTCGCGCGGCTGGTGGGCGCGCCCCCCGGCTACGTCGGGTACGACGAGGGCGGGCAGCTCACCGAGGCGGTGCGGCGCCGGCCGTACACCGTGGTGCTGTTCGACGAGGTCGAGAAGGCGCACCCCGAGGTGTTCGACGTGCTGCTCCAGGTGCTCGACGACGGCCGCCTCACCGACGGCCAGGGCCGCACGGTGGACTTCCGCAACGCGATCCTCGTGCTGACCTCGAACCTGGGCTCGGCGTTCCTCGCCGACCCGTCGCTGACGGCTGAGCAGAAGCGCGACGCCGTCATGGGCGTGGTGCGCGCGAGCTTCAAGCCGGAGTTCCTCAACCGGCTCGACGACACCGTGATGTTCGCGCCGCTCGGTCTCGAGCAGCTCGGCGTCATCGTGGGCCTGCAGATCGACGCGCTCCAGTCGCGGCTGCACGAGCGCCGCCTCACCCTCGACGTCACGCCGGCCGCGCGCGACTGGCTGGCGCTCGGCGGGTTCGACCCCGTCTACGGCGCGCGGCCGCTGCGCCGCCTGGTGCAGACCGCGATCGGCGACCAGCTCGCCAAGGCGATCCTGTCCGGCGACGTGGTCGACGGCGACACCGTGCGGGTCGACGTCGCGGCGTCCGGCGACCGGCTCGACGTGCACGCGGCCCACGGTCCGGTCGAGGACGCGGTGCCGCTCCAGCTGACTCCCGGCGAGGCCTGACACGACGGCGCCGGGACGACGGTGGGGGCTCCCGCCGCGGTCCCGGCGTCGCGTCGTCAGACGGACCAGTCGAACGTGGGCTCGAGGGTGCGCAGCGCGTCGCGCGCCATCGCGCCGACGTCGCCGGTGGCCTCGTAGCGGTACAGCGGGCCCTCGCCGTCGCGCAGCAGCCGGCGCACCGTGGCGATGCCGCGGGCCGAGAGCGGGGCGGGGGCCAGCAGCGCCTGCTCCAGCGCCGCGAGGTCGTCGCGCGCGGCCCACACCCGCGGCAGCACGGCGATGGCCGGACCGGGCGAGCGGGTGCGGTCCCACTCCTGGCCGGCCTCGAGCAGCCGGGCGAGCACGTCGGCCAGGCGCCGCCGCGAGGACTCGGTGGCGATGCGGCGCGCGTGCAGCGCGAGCACGAGCTGGGACTCCGGGGCGACGCCGGCGACGAGCGCACGGTCGAGCCGGTCGGCGGTGAGCCGCGCCACGAGCCGGTCGACCAGCGTGGGCCGCACGACATGGACCCCGAAGCAGTCGAGCAGGATCACGTCGTCGTGCGGGCGCTCCTCGTCGGACCGGTGCGGGACGCCCCGCCGGTGCGGGTCGTAGGGCCCGTCGTGACCGGTCGGAGCGAACCATCCGCTCAGCATCGCGATCACCTCGTCCCGTGCAGGCCGGGAGTGGTCCGTCCCCTTCATCGTAGGTCGGCACCGGGCCCGTGGCCCGTCGCGCCGAGGGTCGGTCGTGACTCGTGCGTCACCCTTCGCCACGCCCGAGGGCCACGGCTCACCGGCTGATGCGTCCGATGCCCGGCTGTTGACCTGCTCGCCAGACCCGAGTAATTTCAGGGCCTTCCAGTATTTAACGAGATGGTGAAATACATGTCCTCGGTGCTCGACACGGGCCCGGCTTCCGACCGGCTCTCCCGGGTGTTCGCGGCGCTTGCCGATCCCACCCGCCGCCGGATCCTGGCGCGGCTGGCCGAGGGCGAGGCGACGGTGACGGAGATCGCCGAGCCGCTCCCGATCAGCCTGCCTGCGGTGTCGAGGCACCTCAAGGTGCTCGAGCGCGCCGGGCTCATCTCGCGCGGGCGACACGCGCAGTGGCGCTCGAGCCGCCTGGAGGCGGAACCGCTGCGCGAGGCGACCGCGTGGATGGAGCGCTACCGCGTCTTCTGGGACGACGCGTTCGACCGCCTCGACGAGCACCTGCGACGCACCCACGACCCCGACCGATCCGAGGAGGCACGGCCATGACCGAACCGCAGCCCGCCGACCTGCCCGCGTACGACCCCGCCGAGGAGCCCGCGCAGGAGCTGCGGGTCGAACGCGTCTTCGCCGCCCCGCGTGCGGCGGTCTGGCGGGCGTTCACCGACCCGGACCAGTTCGCGCGGTGGTTCGGCCCCGTCGGGTTCGGCGTCCCCCGCGAGTCGGTGGTCGTGGAGCCCCGTGCCGGCGGCCGGCACGCCTACCGCATGAGGCAGGATGGCGACGACGGCGAGGGCAACGCAGTGTGGGGCTCCTTCACCGAGGTCGAGGACGAGCGGATGCTCGTGGCGGAGCTGCTTGCCGACGGCTTCCCCGGGGCGGACGGGCCGACCCCGACCTGGCTGCGCATCGAGCTGCACGACGACCCGGCCGGCACCCGCCTGGTGCTGACCCAGGGCCCCTACACGCTGTTCATGAACGAGATGGCCGCCCGTGGATGGCGCAGCTCGTTCACCAAGCTGGACTCCGTGCTGGCCGCGGCCGCCTAGCGAACGGCGGCGGACGGGGCGGGGTCGAACCGCCACTCCAGCATGACGTGCTCCGTCGGCTCGGCCCCGCCCGCGCGCCGGTACGCGCCGAGGGCGCGGTGGTTGTCGGCGTCGGTGAGCACGAACATCCCGTAGCAGCCGTGGTCGCGAGCCAGGTCGGCGAGCGCCGCGACGAGCGCCGTGCCGACGCCGCGGCCCTGGTGGCCGTCGTCGACCGCGAGCTCGTAGAGGAACATCTCGGTGCCCTTGTCGGGATGGGTCGTCTCGACGCCGGACACGAAGCCGACCGTCTCCTCGCCCTCGACGGCGAGCAGGAAGTGGTGCGTGCCGAGGTCCACGAAGCGCTGCGCGGCGGCCTGGTCGAGGGGCTCGTCGAGCAGGTGCGCGGCGGAGCCGATCTCGGCGACGGAGCGGGCCGGCTTGATGTGCATGGCACCAGGGTGCCCAGCGGCGTCGTGCGACGCGCGGACGTTGCCGGCGTCCCTCAGCCGAACGCCCTCGTCAGGCGGTCGAGGGCCTCGTGGAGCACCTCGGGGCGCTTGCAGAACGCCCACCGCACGAACGGCTTCCCGGCCTCGGGGTCGTCGTGGAAGACCTCGTGCGGGATGGCGACGACGCCGGCCCGGTGCGGCAGGTCGCGGCAGAAGGCCCAGCCGTCGGCGTAGCCCAGCGGCCGGACGTCGGTGGTGGCGAAGTAGGTGCCCTGGGGGACGGTCGTGGGGAACCCGAGCTCGCGCAGGCCGTCGCAGAGCAGGTCGCGCTGCGCCTCGAGGCCGGCCGCGAACGAGGCCCAGTGGCTGTCGGGCAGGGCCAGCCCCTCGGCGACGGCCCACTGGAACGGCCCGCCCGACACGAACGACAGGTGCTGGCGCGTCACCCGCACGGCGGCCACGAGGTCCGTCGGCCCGGTGGCCCAGCCCACCTTCCACCCGGTCATCGACAGCGACTTGCCGGCGCTGCCGATCGTCACCGTGCGCTCGGCCATGCCCGGCAGGGTGGCGAAGGGCACGTGCTGCGACCCGCTGAACACCAGGTGCTCGTAGGCCTCGTCGCTGATCACCCAGAGGTCCCGCTCGACGACGACGTCGGCGATCGCCTCGAGCTCGGCCCGGGTGAAGACGCTGCCCGTGGGGTTGTGCGGCGAGTTGAGCAGCAGCACGCGGGTGCGGTCGGTCACCGCGCGGCGCAGCGCCTCGGCGTCGGGCCGGAACGTGCCGGCGGTCAGGGGCACCTCCACCCGGCGGCCGCCCGCCAGCGACACGGTGGCGGCGTAGAGGTCGAACCACGGCGCGAACATCACCACCTCGTCGCCGGCGTCCACGAGGGCGAGCAGCGCGGCGGCGATGGCCTCCGAGGCGCCGGTGGTGACCACGACGTCGGTGGCCGGGTCGATCTCGAGGCCGTAGAAGCGGCGCTGGTGCTCCGCGATCGCTGCGCGCAGCTCGGGCACGCCGTGCGCCGGCGGGTACTGGTTGCCGCGTCCGTCCTCGATCGCCCGGATCGCGGCCTGCTTGACCGACTCCGGGCCGTCGGTGTCCGGGAAGCCCTGGCCGAGGTTGACCGACCCGGTGCGCACCGCGAGCGCGCTCATCTCCCCGAAGACGGTGGCGGCGTGCTCGCGCATGCGCGGCACCAGCGGCAGCTCCCGACGGCTCACCCGCCGAGGCTACGACCCCACCCCCCCGTCGTTACTGCCGCAACAACCGGAAACCGACCCGAGTCTCCGGTTCTTCGGGCAGTAACGACGAGGTCGGGGTGGCGTGGCAGGGTCCTCGCATGAGCACCGTGGTCGTCACCGGAGGATCGCGCGGGATCGGCGCCGCCACGGCCGTGGCAGCGGCCGCCGCCGGGTGGGACGTCGTCGTCGACTACGCGCACGACGCTGCCGCGGCCGCGCACGTCGTGCGCCGGATCCTCGACGCCGGGGGACAGGCGCTGGCGGTGCAGGCCGACGTCGCGGACGCCGCGGCGGTGGCCCGGCTGTTCGACACGGCCGCGGCCTGGCGCGGCCCGGTGACCGGGCTGGTGAACAACGCCGGCGTCACGGGCGGGTTCGCGCGCGTGGACGAGCTGAGCCCCCAAGCGCTGCAGGATGTGCTCGCCGTCAACGTCGCGGGGCCGTTCCTGTGCTGCGGCGAGGCGGTGCGCCGGATGTCGACCCGCCACGGCGGCAGCGGCGGCGCGATCGTCAACGTCTCCTCGCGCGCGGCGGTGCTCGGCAGCCCGGGCGAGTGGGTGCACTACGCCGCGAGCAAGGGCGCGCTGGACACCCTCACCGTGGGGCTCGCGAGGGAGGTCGCGACCGAGGGCGTGCGGGTCAACGCGGTGGCCGTGGGGCTGGTCGACACCGACCTGCACGCCGCCGCGGGCGAGCCCGGCCGGCCGGACCGCCTGCGGCCCACCGTGCCCATGCAGCGGTCCGGCACCGTCGAGGAGGTCGCCGCCGCCATCGTGTGGCTGCTCTCCGAGCAGGCGTCGTACACGACCGGCACGGTGGTCGCGGTCTCCGGCGGCCGCTGACCCCCGCGATGTCACTGGTGAAACGGCTGCTTCCGGGGCCAGGAAGCGACCGTTTCACCAGTGACGTCGGGCGAGGGGAGGGGGTGCGGGCGAGGATGGCGGCATGACCACCGCACTCGTGACCGGCGCGACCGCCGGCATCGGAGCCGAGTTCGCCCGCCAGCTCGCCGCCCGCGGCGACGACCTCGTGCTCGTGGCCCGCGACGTCGAGCGGCTCACGGCGTACGCCGACGAGCTCGGCCGCGCCCACCGGGTGCGGGTCGAGGTGCTCCCCGCCGACCTCACCGACCGGACGGCGCTCGCGGCCGTGGCGGACCGTCTCGCCGACGACGCCCGCCCGGTGGACCTGCTGGTGAACAACGCGGGCTTCGGCGTCAACCAGTCGTTCGTCGGCGGCGACCTCGACGCCGAGCAGGCCATGCTCGACGTGCTGGTCACCGCCACCATGCGCCTCACCCACGCGGCGCTGCCCGGCATGGTGGGCCGCGGGACGGGCGGGGTCATCAACGTCTCGAGCGTGGCCGGGTTCATCGCCGGCGGCAGCTACAGCGCGGCCAAGGCCTGGACGACGGTCTTCTCGGAGTCGGTCGACCGGCAGCTGCACGGCACCGGCGTGCGCGTGATGGCGCTGTGCCCCGGCTTCACCCACACCGAGTTCCACCAGCGCGGGGGCATGGACGTCTCGCACCTGCCCGACTGGATGTGGCTCGACGCGCCCGACCTCGTGCGCGGCGCCCTCGCGGACTTCGGGCGGGGCAAGCCGGTGTCGGTACCCGGCGCGCAGTACAAGGTGCTCTCGACCCTGGCGCGCTACCTGCCCCGCCCCGTGGTGCGGCGCGCGTCCGGCGTCCGCGGGCCGGACCGTCTCGCGCGCCGGTAGCGGTACGCCGGCGCCTCCGGGCCGGACCGCCTCGCGCGCCGGTAGCGGTGCGCCGGCGGTCCCGCACCGGTCCGTGCGCGCGCCGGTCGCGCGGCGCGCGGGCTCCGGGCTCAGGCGCTCAGCGCTGGTCGACCGCCCGGCGCAGCACGGCGTCGGCCAGGGCGTCGGGCGCGAGCGAGGCCACCTCGACGACGTCCCACCCCCGCAGGCGCGCCTGGTTGACCTCGAGCGGGTCGGCCGCCGGCGAGGCGACGTAGGCCACCGGCGCGTCCGGCCAGTCGCCACCGCCGGCGTCGGCGGGCGGTGTCGCGGCGTCGACGAGGACGTAGCCGCTCACCGCGCGGCGCGACGCCTTCTGCGCGAAGCCGAGCGCCGGCGCCATGGCGCCGCTCGCGCCGCCGAGCACCAGCAGCACCGGCGGCACGATGCCTGCCGTGGTGAGCGCCACCGCGAGCTGGGCCACCCAGTGCGCCCGCTGGGTGCGCAGGTCGTCGGCGGCGTCGGCGGTGGCGTAGGGCGAGAGCGTGCGCAGTCCGGAGGCGCGCGCGTCGTCGAGGATCGCGTCGACGACGTCGGCGCCGTCGTACGCCGGCTCCTGCCCGGGCAGCCGCGGGCACAGGACGATGGTGGAGGTGCTCACCCGTCCACCCTGCCCTACGCCGTCGGCGGCTAGCCTTGCGACCCGTGACTGCAGCCGACGACCGCGCCCAGCTCCGCCAGGACATCCTCGACAAGGCGGTCGTGCACGGCCGCGTCATCCTCTCCAGCGGGCGCGAGGCCGACTACTACGTCGACCTGCGCCGCGTGACCCTCGACGGGGCGACCGCCCCCCGCATCGGCCGCGTGATGCTCGACCTCACTGCGGACCTCGACTACGACGCGGTGGGCGGCCTCACCCTGGGCGCCGACCCCGTCGCCACCGCGATGCTGCACGCCGCAGCCGCCCGGGGCCGCAGCCTCGACGCCTTCGTGGTGCGCAAGAGCGAGAAGGCCCACGGCCTCCAGCGGCGGATCGAGGGCCCGGACGTCGCGGGCCGCCGCGTGCTCGCCGTGGAGGACACCTCCACCACCGGCGGCTCGGTCATGACGGCGGTGGAGGCGCTGCGCGAGGCCGGCGCCGAGGTGGTGGCGGTCGCCGTGATCGTCGAGCGCGGGGCCGCCCCCGTGGTCGAGGCCGCCGGCCTGCCCTACCTCGCGGCCTACACGCTGGCCGACCTCGGCCTGGCCTGACGGCCACCCTGCGCTCGCGCCCCTGACCTGCGGGTTCGGCGTCCCCTCACCCGTTCGGCGCATCCCGATCGCGGCCCCGGCGCCGACAACGCCAGGAGACGTCCGTCTGGGGGACGTCCGATGGGGGGTGGTCGCGAGTGCCGTCCCATGGCGCTCCCTCGGCGGTCGAGCCGTCGTCGTCGGCTGCGCGCCGCGCGACGCGGCGCGAGGCCGGCACGTCCTGGCTGGCCACCCACAGCCGCCGCGTGCGGCTGCGTCGCTACGCGCGCGCCATGGGCTGGGACCTCACCACCAGCGGCGTGCTCGTGGGCGACGTCGAGGGTGTCGCGGTGCGGGCCTACGAGGAGCGCGGCCGGAGCACCGTCATCGAGCTCGTCGCGCCGGGCGTGCTGCCGCGCATGGAGATGGTGGTGGCGGACCGGCACGTCGCGCAGGTGGGCGACGGGATGCGCGACGTCCACCTCGGCGACCCCACCTTCGAGGCCCGCTACGTCGTGCGCGCGGCCGAGCCGTGGTTCGCCCGCGCCGTGGTGGACGCCACCGTGCGCCGCGCGCTGCTCGCGGCACCGGCGCAGACCTGGGTCACCCGCGACGACCGCCTGGTCGGGCGCAGCTCCAGCAAGCTCGAGCCGCTCGACCTGTTCGCCCGCGCCACCGCGCTGCGCACGCTGATCGCCGCCGTGCCGTGGGAGGCCTACGAGGACCGGACGACGCCGCCGGCCCTGGAGGCGGTGCAGGGGATCGTCACCGAGCGGCGGTCGCGCCCGATCGAGCGCCTGCCCTCGATGCCCCGGCACGCCTGACGCGCCGGGCTTGCGGCGTCCTCGCTCAGGAGGTGGCGGCGTCGGTGTCGCGGGCGCGGCGGGCGCGCCACCACTCCACGCCCGCGGGCACGAGCGAGAGCGCGATGATCACCACCGCGATGAGCTCGATGTTCTTCTGCACGAACTCCACGTTGCCGAGGAAGTAGCCCAGGATCGTGAGCCCGGACGCCCACAGGATGCCGCCGATCGTCGTGTAGACGAGGTAGGTGCGGAACTGCATCTTGCCGACGCCGGCCATCGCGGTGATGAACGTGCGCACGATCGGCACGAAGCGCGCCAGCACGATGGCGCGCGGGCCGTACTTCTCGAAGAAGGCGTGGGTCTGCTCGACGTACTCGGGCTTGAGCAGCCGCGAGTCGGGCCGGTGGAACAGCGCCGGGCCGGCCTTGCTGCCGATCCAGTAGCCGGACACGTTGCCCGCGATCGCCGCGGCGGAGAGCAGCACGCACGCGAGCCACAGCGGGATGTGCAGGCCGCCGCTGTCGCCCGAGGCGCCCTTGGCGATGTAGAGCCCGGTGACGAACAGCAGCGAGTCGCCGGGCAGGAAGAACAGGAACAGGCCGCACTCGACGAACAGGATGACCATCACGGCGACGAACGCCCAGGTGCCGAACTTGTCGAGGATGTACTGCGGCTGCATCCACTCGGGTCCGAGGGCGGAGACGGCGGCCAGGGCGTGTGCGGTGGTCACGGGCGTCGAGGCTACGTCACGAGGATGTGTCCCCGCTGAGTCCGCCGTCGGGGCGTCCGGCGGGCGGCTCGCCGGCCCGTTGCTCGGCGCGCCCGCGGCGGCGCCGGACGGCGTCGCGCACCAGCAGCACCGCCAGCCCCACGAGCGACACGGTGACGAACACCCCGGCGATCGCGAACGAGACCGTGCGCACCACGGGGTACTGGTAGGCGACGTACCCGACGATCGGCAGCGCGACCGCCCAGCTGAGCGCGCCGACGACGTTGGCCGACGTGTAGGACCGGTGGCGCATGGCGGCGGTGCCGGCCACCACGGGGGTGAACGTGCGCACCCACGGGATCCAGCGCGCGACCACCACCGAGAACCAGCCGTAGCGCTCGTAGAACCGCTCCGTGCGGCGCAGTTGCTCGGCGGCGCGGCCGGACTCGCGGCGCTCGAGCCAGCCGCGGCCGTAGCGTCGCCCGGTTCGGTAGCCCACCTCGTTGCCGGCGACCGCCGCCACGAACGACCCCGCCACGAGCAGCCAGAGGCTGACGTCGCTGCTCGGGGAGGCGGCCAGCAGGCCGGCGCCGAAGAGGATGGTGTCGCCGGGGAGCAGGAACCCGAGCAGCAGCCCGCACTCGGCGAACAGGAAGCCCCACACCACGGCGTAGACCGCGACCGCGGTGAGCGCGCCGAGGTCCGGGTCCGGGAACACGCCTCGAGCCTAGGGTGGCGGCATGCAGGGCGGTCCCGGGCGCGACGCCGACGGCTCCGGCGACCCCGGCGGCGCGGACGACGCCGACGACGCCGACGTCTCGGGCGTCGACGGGACCCCGGCCCGGATGGACGGGCGATCGGGATCCGCGGACGACGTCGGGGTCGGGCCGCACCCGCGGCCGTGGCCGGTCGGCCCGCAGTACGACGAGGACCTGCTGCGCGAGGGCGACCGCCGCAACGTGGTGGACCGCTACCGCTACTGGAGCGTCGAGGCGATCGTCGCCGACCTCGACACGGCGCGGCATCCCTTCCACGTGGCGATCGAGAACCTCGCGCACGACTTCAACATCGGGTCGGTCGTGCGCACCGCCAACGCGTTCAACGCCGCGTCCGTGCGGGTGGTGGGCCGTCGCCGGTGGAACCGGCGCGGTGCGATGGTGACCGACCGCTATCTGCACGTCGCCCATCACGACGACGCCGAGTCGCTCGCGCAGTGGGCGTCGTCGTCGGGCCTCGTGGTGGTCGGGGTCGACAACGTGGCGGGGTCGCTGCCGCTGGAGACCTGCGACCTGCCGCGCGCGTGCGTGCTGATCTTCGGCCAGGAGGGCGCCGGCCTGTCGGACGCGGCGCTCGCGGCGTGCGACCTCACCGTCTCGATCACGCAGTTCGGCTCGACCCGATCGGTCAACGTCGGAGCGGCCGCCGCGATCGCGATGCACGCCTGGGTGCGCCGGCACGTGTTCGGCCAGCACCCGGGACCGCCGGCCGCCGCCGGCCCCTGAGCCGCCTCCCGGGCAGTCGGGCCGACGTGGTCGCGGACGGCGGCCCGGCACGGCACCCTGGCGCCATGCAGGAGCAGGAGGGGGCGCCGGCCCGCATGGGGGCCGGTGTCGTGGTGCTGCTCGGGCTGCGCTTCCTGCTCGAGCTGGCGCTGTGGGGCTCGTTCCTCGTCGTCGGCGTGGTCGTCGTCGGCGGGCTGCTGGGCTGGGTGGTCGGCCTCGTCGCGTGCGCGGCGGTCGTCGTGGTGTGGGGGATGCTGCTCTCGCCGCGGCGCCGGGTGCGGCTCCCGCTCGCGGCCCGCCTGGCCGTGGAGGCCGGGCTGTTCCTGCTCGCCGCGGTGGGGCTGGTCGCCGCGGGGTGGACGACGGCCGCCGTGGTGCTGGTGCTCGCGGAGGTCGTGGTGCTCGGTCTGCTCGGCGGCCCGGACCGGCACGCCGTCTGAGCGCAGCGGTCCGCGGGGCCGCGCACCTCACCGGCTCCTGGCCGCCGCCGTCCGGCACGTGCGGGGACGGCGTCCGGTCCGGCAGTTCGTCGCGCGCGTGGAAGCCCGCGGCGGCCGCGTGGAAGGATGAACGCGTGAAGCCCGCTGGGCAGCGTCGCCCGACGGACCCCTGTTCCACGTTCGAGGAGCGCGTTCGCCATGCCCATCGCCACCCCTGAGGTCTACGCCGAGATGCTCGACCGCGCCAAGGCCGGCGCGTTCGCCTACCCGGCGATCAACTGCACGTCGTCGCAGACCATCGTCGCGGCCATCCGCGGATTCGCCGAGGCCGAGAGCGACGGCATCGTCCAGTTCTCCTGGGGCGGCGCGGAGTTCGCGTCCGGCCAGGCGGTGAAGGACATGGTCACGGGTGCGGTGGCCCTCGCCGAGTTCGCCCACGTGGTGGCGGAGAAGTACGACGTGCAGATCGCGCTGCACACCGACCACTGCCCCAAGGAGAAGCTCGACGGCTACATGCGCCCGCTGATCGACCTCTCGCTCGAGCGGGTCGCGGCCGGCCGGCTGCCGCTGTTCCAGTCGCACATGTGGGACGGCTCGGCCGTGCCGCTCGACGAGAACCTGGCGGTGGCGGAGGAGCTGCTCGACAAGTGCCACCGGGCCAACATCGTGATGGAGCTCGAGATCGGCGTCGTCGGCGGCGAGGAGGACGGCATCGAGGCGACGCACGACGCCAAGCTGTTCTCGACCCCGGAGGACGGTCTCGCGACGGCGGAGAAGCTCGGCCTCGGCGAGCGCGGCCGCTACATGGTCGCCGCGACCTTCGGCAACGTGCACGGCGTCTACAAGCCGGGCAACGTCGTCCTCACGCCGTCGATCCTCAAGGAGATCCAGGACGCCGTCGGCGCCAAGTACGGCAAGGACAAGCCGTTCGACCTGGTGTTCCACGGCGGGTCGGGGTCGCTGCTGTCGGAGATCCGCGAGGCGCTCGACTACGGCGTCGTCAAGATGAACATCGACACCGACACCCAGTACGCCTTCACCCGCCCCGTGGCCGACCACATGTTCCGCAGCTACGACGGCGTCCTCAAGGTCGACGGCGAGGTCGGCAACAAGAAGCAGTACGACCCGCGCGCCTGGGGCAAGCTCGCCGAGGCCGGCATGGCCGCGCGCGTGGTGACCGCCTGCGAGGACCTCCGCAGCACCGGCACCAAGATCCGCTAGCCCCCGCTCCACCCCGTCGTTACTGCCGCAATGACCGGAAACTGGCGCATTTTCCGGGTTTTCGGGCAGTAACGACGGGGGTGGACGGCGGGGCACGGGCGGCGCCGGCGGCGTGTCGGGCACAGGGCCGGGCGGCGCAGCCCGGCCGTCGCGGCCGGCCGCGGCACCGTCGCGGCATGGCTGCCCACCGCTCCACGCGTGCCCGTGTCGACGCCCTCCACTCGTCCCTCGGCCCCGGCCCCTGGTCGCGCGACGAGCTGCTCGCCACCGGCTGGTCGCCGGGCCGGATCGCCCGCGCGGTCGAGCACGGGCTCCTCGTGCGCGAGCGCCGGGGCGTGTACGCCGCCGCCCCGGACTCCGGCCGCCAGCTGGTGCTCGGCGACGACCTGCACGCCGCCCGCCTGCGGGCCACCGCACGCCGGCTGGCGCCCTCGGCGGCGTTCAGCCACACGTCCGCCGCGAGGCTGCTCGGCCTGTGGACGCCGGACGTCCACGACGACCGGATCCACGTGACGATCCCCGGCCAGGCGGAGCGCGAGGACGCCGGCCTCCGCGTGCACGCCTCGGCGCTGCCGGCCTCGTCGGTCGTCGTCGTCGACGGCGTTCGTGTCACCGACGTCGCGCGCACCGCCGTCGACCTCGCCCGGCCGGGGGACCTTCCGCACGCCCTGGTCGCGGTCGACGGCGCGCTGCGCGAGCTGCTGCGGCCGGCATACCCGGACCTCGACCGCGAGCTGCGGGGCCGCCGAGTCCCGAGCGCCGCGATCGAGCAGGCCAGGGCGCGGCTCGCGGCCGTGGTCGAGCCGATGGTGGGCTGGCCGGGCGTGCGCACGGCACGGGCGGCGGTGGAGGCGGCGGACCCGGCGAGCGCCTCGCCGTTCGAGAGCTGGTCCCGCGGCTGGATCCTCGCCGTCCGCATGCCCGTCCCGGAGCTCAACCTCCCGATCGTGGGCGCCTCGGGCGCTCCGTACGTCGGCGACTTCGTCTGGGAGGAGCGCCGCGTGGTGGGCGAGGCCGACGGCGTCGCGAAGTACGGCAGCACCTCGGCGCAGATCCGCGCGGCGATGCGGGCGGAGCGTGCCCGCCAGGCGGACCTCGAGGCGGCAGGGTGGCGCGTGGTCCGCTGGGTCGCGGGCGAGACGGGCGCCACGATCATCGCCCGGCTCGGCCGCGCCCTGTACCTCCAGCCCGCGGTGGCGGCCCGCAGGCTGCGGAGGCCGGCGTGAGCCCACGCCGTACGCTCACCCGGCCGCCTCCCGCAGGCTGCGGACGCCGGCCTGAACCCACCGCCGTGCTCCCACTCCGCCGCCGCTCGGAGGCCGACGAGGCCGGCCCGAGCCCACGCGGTGCCGGCGGTGGCGGCCCGCAGGCCCGGAGGGTCGGCCCCAGCGCGAACCCCCCGAACTGCCGCGACGGGAGGGGCCGATGCGGCCCGCGGCCCGCTGCGGCAGGATCGAGCGCGTGACCACACCGATCGACCAGAACCTCGTCGGCGGCCCGGAGCCCACCCTGCTGCCCGACGACCCCGCTCCGCGCGAGGCGCTCGAGGCCGGGCAGGACCCCTACGCCGTCGCCGCCGCGCACCCCACGAGCAGCCTGGTCTGGAGCGTGCTCGCGGACCAGGCCCACGCCGAGGGCCGGGTGGTGGAGTCGTACGCCTTCGCCCGGGTCGGCTACCACCGCGGCCTGGACGCCTTGCGGCGCAACGGCTGGCGTGGGCACGGGCCGGTGCCGTGGGAGCACGAGCCCAACCGCGGGTTCCTGCGCTGCCTGCACGCGCTCGCACGCGCCGCCGCCGCCATCGGCGAGGACGACGAGGCCACCCGCTGCACGCTCTTCCTGCGCGACTCCTCGGCCGCCGCCGCGGACGCGCTCGAGGGCCGCTGACCGTGCCCCCTGTCGCCGCGCCGCCGGCCCGGGTGGCCGTCGTCGGCGGCGGCATGTCCGGCGTCGCGGCCGCCCGCGCGCTGCACGAGGCCGGCGTCGACGTCACCGTCCTCGACCGCGGCCGTCGCATCGGCGGGCGCATGGCGGTGCGCACCCTGCGCGGCACGGGCCTGCCCTACGACGGCCACCCCGTCGACGTCGGGGCCGCCTACCTCACCGTCGCCGACCCGGGCTTCCGGTCGGTCGTGACGTCGTGGCAGCGCCGCGACCTCGTCCGCCCGTGGACCGACACCTTCCTCGTCGCCGGTCCCGAAGGGCGCCGCGGCCACACCCGCGGCCCGATGCGCTACGCCGCCACCTTCGGCCTGCGCTCCCTCGTGGAGGACCTCGCCGACGGGCTGCCCGCGGTGGTGCACCCCACCGAGGTCGAGTCGGTCAGCCGCGTCGACGGCGGCGTGCTGGTGGACGAGACGTGGTTCGACGCCGCGGTGCTCGCCCTGCCGGGCCCGCAGGCGCGCGACCTCGTCGCCGACGACGACCCCGTCGTGCCGGCGCTGGACTCCGTGGCCTTCGACCCGGTGCTGTGCCTGGTCGCGGCGTACGACGACCACCGGTGGGACCCGTTCGACGGCATGTTCGTGCACGACTCCCAGCTGCTCTCCGTGGTGGTCGACGACGGCCGCCGGCGCGGTGACGGCGCCCCGGTGCTCGTCGCCCACTCGACACCGCAGCTCGCCGCCGACCATCTCGACGACCCTGCCTCCGCCGCGCCGCTGCTGCTCGCGGCGCTGCGCGAGGTCGTCGGCACCGCCGGCGACCCGGCGTGGCACGACGTGCGCCGCTGGTCGCTGGCCAAGCCGCGCGTCACCCGCGGCACCGACTTCGCGTGGGACGGCGTCGTCGGCCTGTGCGGCGACGCGTGGGGCGAGCGGTCGCGCGTCGAGACGGCGTGGACCTCGGGCACCCGCCTGGCGGAGGCGATGCTCGCCACCCTCGCCGTTCGGCACTGAGCGCACGGGTCGCGCGGTCGGCCTCGTGCAGGACGCCGGGACGGGCCGCCGGAGCCGGTAGGCTCTGGTGGCACCACTCCCGTGTGGTGCACGGACCGCCTCCCACGACGAGGTCGAGGCGGCGCAGTCGACACGGAGGGGGCCCGGATGCCGGCCATCGTGCTGCTCGGTGCTCAGTGGGGCGACGAGGGGAAGGGTAAGGCGACCGACCTGCTCGGCAGCCGCGTGGACTACGTCGTCAAGTTCAACGGCGGCAACAACGCCGGCCACACGGTCGTGATCGGCACCGAGAAGTACGCGCTGCACCTGCTGCCCAGCGGCATCCTCACGCCCGGCGTCGTGCCCGTGATCGGCAACGGCGTCGTGGTCGACCTCCAGGTGCTCTTCCACGAGCTCGACGGCCTCGAGGCCCGCGGGGTCGACACCTCGCGTCTGCTCGTCAGCGCCAACGCGCACGTGATCGCGGCGTACAACCGCACCCTCGACAAGGTGACCGAGCGCTTCCTGGGCAGCCGCCGCATCGGCACCACGGGCCGCGGCATCGGCCCGACGTACGCCGACAAGATGAGCCGGGTCGGCATCCGCGTGCAGGACCTGTTCGACGAGAAGATCCTGCGGCAGAAGGTCGAGGGCGCCCTCGAGCAGAAGAACCACCTGCTCGTGAAGGTCTACAACCGCCGGGCGATCTCGGTCGACCAGGTGGTCGACGAGCTGCTCGAGCACGCCGACCGGCTGCGCCCGATGGTGGCCGACACCACGCTGCTGCTCGGCGAAGCGCTCCAGCGCGACGAGGTGGTGCTGCTCGAGGGCGGCCAGGCCACGCTGCTCGACGTCGACCACGGCACGTACCCCTTCGTGACCTCGTCCAACGCGACGGCCGGCGGCGCGTGCACCGGCGCGGGGATCCCGCCGACGTCGGTGAGCCGCGTGATCGCGATCGCCAAGGCGTACATCACGCGCGTGGGCGAGGGCCCGTTCCCCACCGAGCTGTTCGACGACGACGGCGAGCAGCTGCGCCGGCTCGGCCACGAGTACGGCACGACCACCGGGCGCCCGCGCCGGTGCGGGTGGTTCGACGTCCCGATCGCGCGCTACGCAGGTCGCGTCAACGGCGTCACCGACCTCGTGCTCACCAAGCTCGACGTGCTCAGCGCGTGGGAGCGCATCCCGGTGTGCGTGGCCTACGACGTCGACGGCGAGCGCACCACCGAGCTGCCCATGACGCAGACCGGGTTCCACCACGCGAAGCCCGTGTACGAGTACCTGCCCGGCTGGTCCGAGGACATCTCCGGGGCGCGCACGGTGGACGACCTGCCGGTGCGGGCGCGCGAGTACGTCGACTTCCTCGAGGAGCGCAGCGGCGTGCGCATCTCGGCGATCGGCGTGGGCCCGGAGCGCGAGCAGACCGTCGTCCTGCACGACCTGCTGGGCTGAGCCGGTCTCCGTGCCGTACGCGATCCGGCGGGCCCGCGCCGACGACCACCCGGCGATGGTCGACGCCGTCGACACCTGGTGGGGCGGACGCCGGCTGTCCGCGCTGCTGCCCAGTCTATTCCTCGAGCACTTCTCCGGCACCTCGCTCGTGGCCGAGGACGCCGACGGCGCGATGGCCGGGTTCCTGGTCGGCTTCGACTCGCCGGACCACCCGGGGGAGTCCTACGTGCACTTCGTCGGCGTGCGGCCCGACGCGCGCGGCAGCGGCCTCGGCCGCGAGCTGCACGACCGGTTCGCCGCCGAGGCCCGGCAGCGCGGCACGACGACGGTGCGGTGCGTCACCTCCACGGTCAACACCGCCTCGGTCGCCTTCCACACCTCGATCGGGTTCGAGGTCGAGGGCGTCGACGCCCCGGTCGCGGCAGCCGGCGTCGACGACACTGACGGCCACGTCCGCATGGTCCGCCGCCTGACCGACTGACCCCGTCGTTACTGCCCGAAAGCGCGGAGACAGAGGCCGGATCCGGTCATCCGGGCAGTAACGTGCGGCCCTCCCGGAGCGGGCGGGCACTAGCGTGGGGGCGTGAGCGCCGACCGGTTCGAGCCGCGCGTGGACCCCCGTCCGGACGACGCCGCCTGGCCGGTGGCGCAGTGGCCGCCGCCGCCCGGCACGGTGCTGCGCGGCACCTGGGTGGAGCTGACGCCGGCGACCCAGCACGACGCGCACGGCCTGCGCACCGCGCTCGACCACGACCCGGTCTGGCAGCACCTGGCCGGCGGCCCGCTGCCCGACGACCAGGCGGCCCGCGGCTGGATCCGCACGGTGCTCGACCGCGGCTGGTTCCCGTGGACTGTGCGGCTGCGCGCGGACGTCGGCCAGCGCCGGGCCGGGTCCGTCGTGGGCTGGACGTCGTACCTCGAGATCTCGCCCAACGACGCCCGGCTCGAGATCGGCAACACCGCCTACGACCCGGGCGTGTGGGGCGGCGTCGTCAACCCGGAGTGCAAGCTGCTGCTGCTGTCGTACGCCTTCGACGAGCTCGCCATGGGCCGGGTGCAGCTCAAGACCGACATCCGCAACGTGCGCTCCCAGCGCGCCATCGCGCGCCTCGGTGCCACCTACGAGGGGGTGCTGCGCCGCTACCAGCGCCGCGGCGACGGCACCGTCCGCGACACCGTGATGTTCTCGATCGTGGCCGAGGAGTGGGCGCAGGTCCGCGCGACCCTCTCCGACAGGGTGTCGGCGTACGGCGTGCCTGCCTGACAGGCTGCCCGTGACGCCCGGGAAGTCCGGGACCTACCCTGGCGGCATCACGTCGACCCGGGAGAAGACCACATGACCCACGACCTCACGCCCGACCCCGCCGAGGGACGTCGCGTCCACGACCTCGACCGCGCCCACGTCTTCCACTCCTGGTCCGCCCAGGGGGCGCTCGACCCGATGGTGCTCGCGGGCGGTGAGGGCTCGTACGTGTGGGACTACGACGGCACCCGCTACCTGGACTTCTCCAGCCAGCTGGTCAACGTCAACATCGGCCACCAGCACCCCAAGGTGGTCGCGGCGATCCAGGAGCAGGCCGCCACGCTGGCGACCATCGCCCCGCAGCACGCCAACGCCGCACGCGGCGAGGCGGCGCACCGGATCGCCGAGATCTCGCCGGAGGGCATGAACAAGGTCTTCTTCACCAACGGCGGTGCCGACGCCAACGAGAACGCCATCCGCATGGCGCGCCTGCACACCGGACGCCGCAAGGTGCTCTCGTTCTACCGCAGCTACCACGGCAACACCGGCGCCTCGATCGTCTCCACCGGCGACCCGCGCCGCTGGCCCAACGAGTACGCCGACGGCCACGTGCACTTCTTCGGCCCCTACGCCTACCGCTCTGCCTTCTGGGCCGCCGACGAGGCGCAGGAGTGCGAGCGCGCGCTCGAGCACCTCGAGCAGGTGATCACGATGGAGGGTCCGTCCACCATCGCCGCGATCCTCATCGAGTCCGTCGTGGGCACCGCGGGCGTGCTGGTCCCGCCGCCCGGCTACCTGCCCGGCGTGCGGGCGCTGGCCGACAAGCACGGCATCGTGCTGATCCTCGACGAGGTGATGGCCGGGTTCGGCCGCTGCGGCACCTGGTGGGCCTTCGAGAACTTCGACGTCGTCCCGGACCTCATCACCTTCGCCAAGGGCTCCAACTCCGGCTACGTCCCCGTCGGCGGCGTCGTCATCAGCGACCCGATCGCGCACACCTTCGACGACCGCGTGTTCCCCGGCGGGCTCACCTACTCCGGCCACCCGCTGGCCTGCGCGTCGATCGTCGCCTCGATGGACGCCTTCCGCGAGGAGGGCATCGTCGAGAACGCCAAGCGCATCGGCGACGAGGTGCTCGGCCCCGGCCTGCGCGAGCTGGCCGACCGGCACCCGGTGATCGGCGAGGTGCGCGGCCTCGGCGTCTTCTGGGCGCTCGACCTCGTGACCGACCGCGCCACCCGCGAGCCCCTCGCGCCCTACGGCGGCAGCTCGCCGGCGATGGGCGAGCTCGTCGCCGAGAGCAAGAAGCGCGGTCTGCTGCCCTTCACCAACTTCAACCGCATGCACGTCGTGCCGCCGTGCACCGTCACCGACGCCGAGGCCAAGGAGGGCCTGGCGATCATCGACGAGGTGCTCACGGTGGTCGACAAGCACTACATGGGGGCCTGACCTCCGCACGCCCGCCGACGGTGCCCGCGTCCCGCACGGACGCGGGCACCGTCGCGTCCGGGGCCGACGACGCCCGTCCCGACGAGCTGCCGGCCCGGCCGCCGCCCGACGGCGGGACGACGGCCACGCGTGCACCCGGTGCGCGTGGGTCGCCAGGTCGCGCCTCCGGACGGCCGGGACCGGCAGGTCACGGGTCGGACGGCAGGGGCGACCGCGGGCGTCGGCGTCGGTAGGGTCGCCCGCGTGAAGGTGCTGGTCCTCGGATCCGGAGCCCGCGAGCACGCCCTGGTCCGCGCCCTGCGCGAGGACCCCGTGGTGGAGGAGCTGCACGCCGCGCCGGGCAACGCCGGGATCGCGGCCGACGCCACCGTGCACCCGTGCGACCTCACCGACCCGGACGCCCCCGCCGCGCTGGCGCAGTGGCTCGGCGTCGACCTCGTGTTGATCGGCCCCGAGGGGCCCCTCGTCGCCGGTGCCGCCGACCGCATCCGCGCGGCCGGGATCGCGGCCTTCGGGCCGGACGCGCCGGCCGCCCGCCTCGAGGGCAGCAAGGCCTTCGCCAAGGAGGTCATGGCCTGCGCCGGCGTGCCCACCGCGATGGCCCACGTGTGCGAGCGGCTCGAGGAGGTCGAGACCGCCTTCGACCAGTTCGGCGCGCCGTACGTCGTCAAGGACGACGGGCTGGCCGCGGGCAAGGGCGTCGTCGTCACCGACGACCGCGCCGTCGCGCTCGAGCACGCCCGCGCGTGCCTGGACAAGGACGCCGGGCGCGTCGTCGTGGAGGAGTACCTCGACGGCCCCGAGGTGTCGCTGTTCTGCCTCAGCGACGGCGAGCACGTGGTGCCGCTCCAGCCGGCCCAGGACTTCAAGCGCGTGGGCGACGGCGACGCCGGGCCCAACACCGGCGGCATGGGCGCCTACTCGCCGCTCGACTGGGCTCCCGAGGGCCTCGTGGCCGACGTCGTCGAGCGCGTGGTGCAGCCGGTGGTCGACGAGCTGCGCCACCGGGGCACGCCGTTCGTCGGGCTGGTCTACGCCGGGCTCGCGCTCACCTCGCGCGGCCTGCGCGTGATCGAGTTCAACGCCCGCTTCGGCGACCCCGAGACCCAGGTGGTGCTCGCCCGGCTGCGCACCCCGCTCGCCCACGTGCTGCACGCCGCGGCCACCGGCGGTCTGCACGACCTCGAGGACCTGCGGTGGCACGACGGCGCCGCCGTCACCGTGGTGGTGGCCGCCGAGAACTACCCGGGCACCCCCGTCACCGGGCGCGTGATCACCGGGCTCGACGACGCGGATGCTGTCGAAGGCGCCTACGTGCTGCACGCCGGCACCGCGCACGCCGAGGACGGCTCGGTGGTCTCCACGGGCGGCCGGGTGCTCAGCGTCGTCGGGGTCGGGGCGGATCTCTCGCAGGCCCGCGAGCACGCGTACGACGCGGTCGCGCGGATCGGGCTCGAGGGCTCGCACCACCGCACCGACATCGGCCTGGCCGCCGCCCGTGGCGAGGTCCGCGCGCTGGTCCCCTGAGGCGGCCGGCCGGGGCCACGGCCGGCGTGCAACCTGCCGGCGGGTCGTCGGCGTCTGACGGGGTGAGGCCGCGCCGCGGCCTCGGCCGGGAGCGGACGGGGGTGCGATGAGCGCGACGCCGGGGCCTCCCGACTTCGAGCAGTTCGTCGCTGCCCGGCGTCCGTCGCTGCGGCGCACGGCGTACCTCATCTGCGGCGACTGGGACCGGGCGGAGGACGCCGTGCAGGACGCGCTCGCGCGCCTGTTCGTGCACTGGCGCCGGGCCTCGCGGGCCGACTCGGTCGACGCCTACGCCCGGCGGGCCGTCGTCAACGCGGTGCTCTCCGACGGCCGGCGCGCGTGGCGGCGCGAGCGCGCCACCGACACGGTGCCGGAGACGTCGTACGCCGACCACGCCGACGCGGTCGGCTCCCGCGCGGCGATCGCGTCCGCGCTGGCCTCGCTCGGCCCGAGCCAGCGCGCGATCGTCGTCCTGCGCTACTGGGACGACCTCTCGGTGGAGGAGACAGCCGCGGTGCTGCGCTGCTCGACCGGCAACGTGAAGAGCCAGGCCGCCCGCGGCCTCGCGCGGCTGCGCGAGGCGCTCGCGGACGTGGAGGTGGACCATGACTGACCCCGTCGGACCTTGGGGCGAGGACGACGCGCGCGCCCGTCACGACGTCCGCTCCGCGCTCGGGCTGCTGCTCGCCGACGAGCCGGGCGCCGTGTGGTCGCCGGCCGACGACGCCGTCCGCGGCCGCACCCTGCAGCGCCGCCGCCGGACGCGCACCCTCGGCGCCACCGGCCTCGCCGTCGCCCTCGTGCTGGTCGCCGCCCTCGCCGGCCCGCTCCGTCCCGGTGCGTCGGACGGGCCGCCCCTGCCCCCGGCGGGTCCGACGCAGTCGGTGGATCCGGCGGACCCCGTCGTCCAGGCGCTCGCCCGTTTCGGTCTCCGCGCGACCGCGGTCAGCGACGGACCGAGCACTGCGGCGGGGGTGTCCTCGCGCACGTACTCCGTGTCCCCGTCCGACCTGTCGTCCGTCGCGACACTGGAGATCTCGTCTTATGCGCAGCCGCGAGCCGCGGCCGACGCCGGTCTACGCGCCGGGAGCGCCCTCCACCGGTGCGGCTCCGCATGTGCGATCAGCGGGGGCGGCAGCCGGCGTTGCGCCGCCGAGGGTGGATGCCCGGCCGAGTACTGGGCCAACGCCTCCACGGACGTGGAGGCCGACATCCCGCGCGGCTCGCTCGTGCTCGCCCAGTACTACGAGGACGGGACCGAGGTCGACGGGATCGCGACTCCGATGCGCTGCGGGAGCTGCCAGCCGCTCGCCTTCCTCAGCACGGACGAGCTCAGCCAGGTCCTGCTGGCCGCCGGGAAGCCTCGACCGCTGTCGTCGTCGGGAGCCCCAGAGCCCGGCCTGGCGAGCTGCCGGTACGGCGACGTGAAGCCCGTCCCCGAGGTCGACCCGATCCCGACGCCGTTCGGCGTTGTCGCGCTGCGCGTGCACCTCTACCCGCGCAACCCGGACGTGCACTGCACGCTCGACGGCATCCCCGCGGTGCGGCCGTTCTCGGGCGGCAAGGTCGTGGACGGCGTCACCGCGCAGCGCGGCGACCCGGGCGGCCCGGTGACGCTCGGGCCCGGCGAGGCGACGTTCGGCGTGATGCTCGGCGGCTGCTTCGCCTCGGCCCCGGACGCGCTGCGCGTGACGCTGCCCGGCGACACCTCCACGGCCGACGTCTCGGTCGCGCCCCTCGTGTCGACCAGCTCCTTCGACTGCTCGCGCGGCTCCGCCCCGTGGGTCACGGTGAGCGGGTTCGCGGTCGCCACGACGGGCTCGGGCACATCCGCAGCCCCGGGCGGGGGGAGCGCCTCGGCCTCGGCCGCGTCGCCGACGCCGGTGGCCTCGGCGCCGGACGGCGCCCGCGCCCTGACGGCCGCGCAGGCCAGCGCCTCGGGCGTGCGGCGGTGCACGCTGGCCGACCTGCGCGTCACCCAGCCCTGGGCCGACGGCGCCACCGGCTGGAACCTGCGCGGCCTGCGCGTCACGAACACCTCGGCCAGCAGCTGCGTCGTCGGCGGGTGGCCCTTGGTGGGCCTGGTGGCGGGCGGCCGTGCGGTGCAGGTGCCCGAGACCGACGGCGCCGGCGGGTTCGGCCTCGCCCCCGCGCCGTACGCCGTGCTGCTCCCAGGCGGGGCCTCGGCGGAGGCGCTGGTCGCCAAGTTCCGCTGCGAAGTCCGCACGAGCGGACCGGTGTCTGCCCTGCGCGTGTCGCTGCCCGGGTCCGCGCAGACCGTCGACGTCGCGGTCTCCGGTCTGTCGATGTGCGCCGCGCCGGACGCGCAGGCCAACAACCTCCTCTCCGTGTCGTCGTTCGCCGTGCCACGTTCCTGACCCGACACCTCCCGCCGGCGACCGGCACTCCGGGTCGGTCGGTGCGCCGTCCCCGGCGGCGGCACCTGAGAGGATGGGCCGTCGTCGTCCGCCGACCCCCGGGCGACGGCCTCGCCCCGACCGTGAAGGCCAGCGCATGCCCAGCACTCCCGCGATCCCCGACGTCCTCGCCTCGCGCTACGCGAGCACGGCCATGGCGACGATCTGGTCGCCCGAGCACAAGATCGTCCTCGAGCGGCGGCTGTGGATCGCCGTCCTGCGCGCCCAGCGCGACCTCGGGATCGACGTGCCGGACGGCGTCGTGGAGGCCTACGAGGCGGTGGTCGACCAGGTCGACCTCGGGTCGATCCGCGAGCGGGAGAAGGTCACCCGGCACGACGTGAAGGCGCGGATCGAGGAGTTCTCCGCGCTCGCGGGCCACGAGCACGTGCACAAGGGCATGACCAGCCGCGACCTCACCGAGAACGTCGAGCAGCTCCAGGTGCTCTCGTCGATGCAGCTCACCCGCGACAAGGTCGTCGCCGTGCTGGCGCGGCTGGCGGCCCACGCCGTCGAGTACGACGAGCTCGCCATCGCCGGGCGCTCGCACAACGTCGCGGCGCAGATGACCACGCTGGGCAAGCGGTTCGCCAGCGCCGCCGACGAGCTGCTCGTGGCGCACCGCCGGCTCGAGGAGCTCATCGCCCGCTACCCGCTGCGCGGCGTCAAGGGCCCGATGGGCACCGCGCAGGACATGCTCGACCTGCTCGACGGCGACCAGGGCAAGCTCGACGAGCTCGAGGACCGCGTCGCCGCGCACCTCGGCTTCACGCACGTGTTCACCAGCGTCGGCCAGGTCTACCCGCGCTCGCTCGACCACGACGTGGTCTCGGCGCTCGTGCAGCTCGCGGCGGGGCCGTCGTCGTTCGCGATGACCCTGCGGCTCATGGCGGGCAACGAGCTGGTCACCGAGGGGTTCCAGCCGGGGCAGGTCGGCTCCTCGGCCATGCCGCACAAGATGAACAGCCGCTCGGCCGAGCGCATCAACGGCTTCGCCGTGGTGCTGCGCGGCTACGCCTCGATGGTGGCCGAGCTCGCCGGCGCGCAGTGGAACGAGGGCGACGTCTTCTGCTCGGTGGTGCGCCGGGTCGCCCTGCCCGACGCGTTCTTCACCATCGACGGGCTGCTGGAGACCTTCCTCACCGTGCTCGACGAGTTCGGCGCCTACCCCGCGGTGGCCGAGCGCGAGCTGCGCCGCTACCTGCCCTTCCTCGCCACCACCAAGGTGCTCATCGCCGCCGTGAAGAACGGTGTCGGCCGGGAGGCAGCGCACGAGGCGATCAAGGAGCACGCGGTGGCCGTCGGGCTCGAGATGCGCGAGAAGGGCACCGAGCACAACGACCTCTTCGACCGCCTGGCGGCCGACCCCCGCCTCGGCCTCACCCGCGAGCAGCTCGACGAGCTCGTCTCCGAGCCCATCGAGTTCACCGGTGCCGCTCGCGCCCAGGTGGCCGCCGTCGTCGACGAGGTGGAGCACCTGGTCGCCGAGCGCCCCGACGCCGCCGTCTACGCCCCCGAGCCCATCCTCTGACCAGACCCCCCCGTCGTTACTGCCCGAACGACCGGAGACCGGGCCCGGATCCGCGCTTTCGGGCAGTAACGACGGTGGGGGGTCGCGGGTAGGGTCGGGACGTGGCCAGCGCCCAGAGCATCCCCGCCCCCACCTACCAGCTCCCTGAGGGCTACCGGCACGTCTACTCCGGCAAGGTCCGCGACCTCTACGAGGACCCGGACGGCCGCCTGCTGTTCGTGGCCAGCGACCGCATCTCGGCCTACGACTGGGTGCTCCCGACGCCGATCCCGGACAAGGGCCGGATCCTCACGGCCATGAGCCTGTGGTGGTTCGACCGGCTCTCGGACATCGTGCCCAACCACGTCATCACCACCCGGGTGCCGGACTCCGTGGCCCGTCGCGCCATGGTGTGCAGCCGCCTCGACATGTTCCCGGTCGAGTGCGTCGCCCGCGGCTACCTCACCGGCTCGGGCCTGGCCGAGTACGCCGAGACCCGCGCGGTCTGCGGCGTCGGCCTGCCGCCCGGGCTGGTCGACGGCTCGAAGTTGCCCAAGCCGATCTTCACCCCCGCCACCAAGGCCGCCCTCGGCGACCACGACGAGAACGTCACCTTCGACCAGGTGGTCGCCACGGTCGGGCAGGACGAGGCGCAGACCCTGCGCCGGCTCACGCTCCAGGTGTACGAGCGCGCGGCCTCGATCGCCGCCGAGCGCGGCATCATCCTCGCCGACACCAAGCTCGAGTTCGGCTCCCGCCCGGACGGCAGCATCGTGCTGGCCGACGAGGTGCTCACCCCCGACTCGAGCCGCTACTGGCCGGCCGACACCTGGGAGCCCGGCCACGCGCAGGTGTCCTACGACAAGCAGTTCGTGCGCGACTGGCTCACCTCGCCCGCCTCCGGCTGGGACCGGCACTCCGGCGAGGCGCCCCCGCCGCTGCCCGACGACGTCGTCGAGCGCACCCGGGAGAAGTACGTCGAGGCCTACGAGCGGCTCACCGGCAAGCGCTTCGCCTGACCAGCACCCCGCCCGTCCCTCGGGCCGCCCCTCGGTCGTCCGCCACCCCGGCCGCGCGCGCCACCGCCTGCGGCTCGGGACGCGGAGCCGACCGTCCGGCCCTCAGGTCGCGGACATCCGGCGGACAGACCACCGCCAGGCGCCCTGGCTAGGGTTGCCGCCATGACATGGCTGGTCACCGGTGGCGCCGGGTACGTCGGCTCGCACGTCGTCCGCGCGTTCCTCGACGAGGGCCTGACCGTCGTCGTCCTGGACGACCTCTCCAGCGGACGCCGCGAGTTCCTGCCCGACGGCGTGCCGCTGGTGGAGGGCTCGATCACCGACGCCGCCACGGTGGCCGGCGTGCTGCGCGAGCACGGGGTCACCGGTGTCGTGCACGTGGCGGCGCTGAAGTACGCGGGGGTGTCCGTGCGCGAGCCGCTGGAGTCCTACCGCGTCAACGTCGAGGGCACCCGCGTGCTGCTCGCCGAGTGCGTGCGGGCCGGCGTGCGCGACGTCGTGTTCTCCAGCTCGGCCGCGGTGTTCGGCACTCCCGACGTCGACCTGGTCACCGAGGACACCGACAAGCGGCCGGAGTCGCCCTACGGCGAGGGCAAGCTGATCGGCGAGTGGCTGCTGCGCGACGTCGCGCGGGCCGACGAGCTGGCCGGCCGGCCGCCGCTGCGGCACACCAGCCTGCGCTACTTCAACGTCGTGGGCTCCGGCTCGCCCGAGGTCTACGACGTCAGCCCGCACAACCTGTTCCCGATCCTGCTCGACGCCGTCCTGCGCGGCGAGACGTTCACGGTCAACGGCGAGGACTATCCGACCCCGGACGGCTCGTGCGTGCGCGACTACATCCACGTCGCCGACGTCGCCACCGCCCACGTGGCGGCCGCCCGGGCGCTGGCCTCGGGCGCCCCCCTGGCCCCGGCGTACAACCTCGGCCTGGGCCGCGGGGTGTCGGTGAAGGAGATCATCGCCGCCGTGGAGGCGGAGGTGGGCCGCCCCGTGCCTTACGCGGTGGGGGCTCGGCGCCCCGGCGACCCGGCCCGGATCGTCACCTCGGCCGCCCGCGCGGAGGCCGACCTGGGCTGGCGGGCCACCCACGACCTGGCCGCCATGGTCTCCTCGGCCTGGGCGGCCTGGTCCGGGGCGGCGGCCGCGGGCACCGCCCGCCTGGGCTGAGGCGGGCGCACCGGTCGAGGCCCGGCAACGGGACCGGCGCGGCGTGCGCCCGCTCGCTCCGGCGGAGAGTGGCACCCCCGCGGACGGATAGGATGCGGCGTACCGCCTGACCACCCCTCCCCCTGGAGCGCTCCGTGGCCCGCGTCGTCGTCGACGTCATGCTCAAGCCCGAGATCCTCGACCCGCAGGGCAAGGCCGTCGAGGGCGCGCTCGGCCGCCTCGGCCTCGCCGGGGTCACCTCCGTCCGCCAGGGCAAGTCCTTCGCGCTCGAGCTCGACGGCGAGGTCGACGAGGCCCGGCTGGCGCAGATCCACGAGCTGGCCGGCTCGCTGCTGTCCAACCCGGTGATCGAGGACTACGTCGTCCGCGAGGTCACCGCATGAGGGTCGGGGTCGTCACCTTCCCCGGCTCGCTCGACGACCGCGACGCCGCCCGCGCGGTGCGGGTCGCCGGCGGTGAGGCGGTCGAGCTCTGGCACGGCGACGCCGACCTGCACGCGGTCGACGCCGTGGTGCTGCCCGGCGGCTTCTCCTACGGCGACTACCTGCGGTGCGGCGCGATCGCCCGCTTCGCGCCCGTGATGGGCCCGCTCGTGGCCGCGGCCGAGGGCGGGCTGCCCGTGCTCGGCATCTGCAACGGCTTCCAGGTGCTCTGCGAGTCGCACCTGCTGCCCGGTGCGCTGGTGCGCAACGACCACCTGCACTTCATCTGCCGCGACCAGCGCCTGCGCATCGAGTCGACCTCCACCGCGTGGACCTCGGCGTACGACGAGGGGCAGGAGATCGTGGTGCCGCTCAAGAACGGCGAGGGCGGCTACGTCGCCGACGAGGCCACGCTCGACCGGCTCGAGGGGGAGGGCCGCGTCGTGGCCCGCTACCTCGAGCTCAACCCCAACGGCAGCCGTCGCGACATCGCCGGCATCAGCAACGCCCGCGGCAACGTCGTAGGCCTGATGCCGCACCCCGAGCACGCCGTCGAGCCGCTCACCGGCCCGAGCACCGACGGGCTCGGCTTCTTCACCTCGATCCTGAAGGGTCTCGTCGAGGCATGACGACCGGCCAGCGCCACACCGACACCGTCGCCGACGCGTACGCCCACCCGGAGCGCGAGCAGCCGTACGCCCAGCTGGGCCTGCGCGACAACGAGTACGCCGACATCCGCGAGATCCTCGGCCGCCGCCCCACCAGCGCGGAGCTCGCGATGTACAGCGTGATGTGGAGCGAGCACTGCTCCTACAAGTCCAGCAAGGTGCACCTGCGCCAGTTCGGCGAGAAGAAGCCGGAGACCGACACGCTGCTGGTGGGCATCGGCGAGAACGCCGGCGTGGTCGACATCGGCCAGGGCTGGGCGGTCACCTTCAAGGTGGAGTCGCACAACCACCCGTCCTACGTCGAGCCCTACCAGGGAGCCGCGACCGGCATCGGCGGGATCGTGCGCGACATCATCTCGATGGGCGCGCGCCCGGTCGCGGTGATGGACCCGCTGCGCTTCGGCGCCGCCGACCACCCCGACACCCACCGCGTGCTGCCCGGCGTCGTGGCCGGCATCGGCGGCTACGGCAACTGCCTCGGCCTGCCCAACATCGGCGGCGAGGTCGTCTTTGACCCGTGCTACCAGGGCAACCCCCTCGTCAACGCGCTGTGCGTCGGCACGCTGCGCCACGAGGACATCCACCTCGCGAGCGCGCGCGGTGTCGGCAACCTCGTCGTGCTCTACGGCGCCAAGACCGGCGGCGACGGCATCGGCGGCGCCTCGATCCTCGCGTCGGAGACGTTCGAGGACGGCGGCCCCACCAAGCGCCCGGCGGTGCAGGTGGGCGACCCGTTCATGGAGAAGCTGCTCATCGAGTGCACGCTCGAGCTGCTCCACGCCGGGCTCGTGGAGGGCATCCAGGACCTCGGCGCCGCCGGCATCTCCTGCGCCACCAGCGAGCTCGCGAGCAACGGCGAGGGCGGCATGCACGTGACGCTCGACGCCGTCCCTCTGCGCGACGCGACGCTGACGCCGGAGGAGATCCTCATGAGCGAGTCGCAGGAGCGCATGGCGGCGGTCGTGACGCCGGACAACCTCGACGCGTTCCTCGCGATCTGCGCCAAGTGGGACGTCGACGCCGACGTGATCGGCGAGGTCACCGGCACCGGCCGGCTCGTGATCGAGTGGCACGGCGAGGTGATCGTCGACGTCCCTCCGCGCACCGTGGCCCACGACGGCCCGGTCTACCAGCGCCCCTACGCCCGGCCCGCCTGGCAGGACGACCTCCAGGCCGCCAGCCCTGACGGCCTCGAGCGGCCGTTCACCGCGATCTCGCTGCACGACACCGTGCTGCGCCTGGTCGGCTCGCCCAACCTCGCCTCCAAGACCTGGGTCACCCAGCAGTACGACCGCTACGTGCTCGGCAACACCGTGCTCGCGCAGCCCGAAGACGCCGGCGTCGTGCGCGTCGACGAGGAGAGCGGCCTCGGCGTCGCTCTCGCGACGGACTGCAACGGCCGCTTCGCCAAGCTCGACCCGTACGCCGGCGCCCAGCTGGCGCTGGCCGAGGCCTACCGCAACGTGGCGGCCACCGGCGCGCGGCCGCTCGCCGTCACCAACTGTCTCAACTTCGGCTCGCCTGAGGACCCGGACGTGATGTGGCAGTTCGAGCGGGCCGTCACCGGCCTGGCCGACGCGTGCCAGCAGCTGGGCATCCCGGTCACCGGCGGCAACGTCAGCTTCTACAACCAGACCGGCGACGTCGCGATCCACCCGACCCCGGTGGTCGGCGTCCTCGGGGTGATGCAGGACGTCGCGCGGCGCACGCCGATGGCTTTCGGCGCGGCCGGCGACGTCGTGCTGCTGCTGGGCGAGACCCGCGACGAGCTGGCCGGCTCGGAGTGGGCGCACGTCGTCCATGGCCACCTCGGCGGGCTGCCGCCGGCGGTGGACCTCGAGGCGGAGCGGGCGCTGGCCGAGGTGCTCGTGGCGGCCTCCGAGCGCGGGCTGGCGACGGCCGCGCACGACGTGAGCGACGGCGGCCTCGCCCAGGCGCTGGTCGAGATGGCGCTGCGCGCCGGCTCGGGCGCCACGATCCACGTACCGGACGACGCGGACGCCTTCGTGCTGCTGCTCTCGGAGTCGACGGCCCGAGCCGTCGTCACGTGCGCTCCCGCATCGGCCGCCGAGCTCGAGTCGCTCGCCGCGGCGCACGGCGTCCCCGTGATGCGGCTCGGCGAGGTGACCGGCGGCGACGAGCTGCGCGTGGGGCCGGCGTTCGGCGAGACCATCGCCTGGTCGCTGCACGACCTGCGCGCTGCGGCCGACGCGACGTTCCCCGCGCTGTTCGGCTGACCGCTCGGGGCGCCGGCCGGCGCCTGCGCTCGACCTGACCCGGGAGAGGTGGGACGTGACGACGTACCTGATCACCTTCGCCGCAGGGGCGATGGACCACGTCCCGGACGACGAGCTGCCCGCGGTCGCCGACGCCGCGCACGCGGTGGCCCGCGAGGCCATCGCCGCCGGGGTCTACGTGCTGGCGGGCGGTCTCGTCCATGCTCCGGCGAGCGTCGTGACGCCCGACGGTGCTGTCACTGAAGGCACGCCGCCCGGCGCCGTCAGCGGGATCACGGTGGTCGACGTCACCACGCGCGAGGACGCGCTGGCCTGGGCTGCCAAGGTGGCCGCCGCGTGCCGCTGCGCCCAGGAGGTCCGCGAGCTCGGCTCCGACCCCGAGCTCGACGCGATGCTCCGGGGCGCCTCCGCCGGGTGATCCGCGGGCGCGGGCCCGTTCTCTGGCGCCCTCGTCGCGCACCGTCGTCGACTGCAGGATGCACTGTCGCGGTCATGCGGTGTGCGCCGCCGATCGCAAGGGCGGCATCTCGTGCTGCCGCCGTCGTGCCGGCTGATCGCGTCGTGCGCCCGGGCGGGCGGGGGTCCGCTGCGCCCGCGCCGTGAGCAAGTCGGCGACCGCAAGGGCGGCATCTCGTGCTGCCGCCGTCGTGCCGGCTGATCGCATCGTGCGCCCTGGCGGGCGGGGACCGCGGCGTGCGCTGTGCGCGAGTCGGCGACGGTGTCCTGACTCCTCCGGTCGCCTCTCCGCCGTCCACACCCTGTGGACAGTCGAGCGGCGAAATCCCTTGGGATTGCTGGGGATTGAGGGTTGTGCCTGTCGGTGGTCTCCGATAGCATTCCTACATTCGTTCGAACCCCAGCCGACCTCGTGGGAGGTGCCTGATGACCGCCGTCGACGACCGGGACACCACCCCCGGCTTCGGTCCGGTGGGTCTCGGGTTCCACCCGGACTGGGACGTGCACGACCCGATCGCGTGGCTGACCGGCGATCCGAGCGCTCTTC
>WGLY01000028.1 GCA_016125335.1 Frankiales bacterium | reverse complement strand
GTTGAGCAGCAGCGCGTCGGTGGCCTGCACCGGCCGCTCGAGAACGTGCGCGAGCACGCTCGGCTGCCCGGTGAGCCAGTCCAGCGGACCGACGGCCGCCTTGCCCAGCTCGAGGTAGATCTCCCAGTGCGAACCCGCAGGACCCGTGGTGTCCCGGTCGTCGACGGCGGTCATCGGGCACCTCCTACGGGTTCGGCTGGGGTTCGAACGAATGTAGGAATGCTACCCGAGGCCACCGACAGGCACAACCCCCAATCCCCAGCAATCCCAACGGATTTCGCCGATTCGTCGTCCACACCCTGTGGAGGAGCCGACGGGGGTCGACGCCGCGGAGCCGACAAGGGTCGACGCCGCGGAGCTGACAAGGGTCCACGCCGTCGAGACGTCGTCGGACGACATTCACCGGGACCAGCGCCACCCCCTCCTCGGCCGAACGTCGCCCCAGCGTGGGACGCAGCAGCGTGGCTCGTGACGGTCACCCTCGAGCCCGGCAGCCGGACCCGTGCGGTGCACGGCTCCGGCAGCCGGACCCGTGCGGTGCACGGCCGCAGCCAGCCGAGCCTCCGGGTGCGGTCGGCGCCTCGCGACCCTCCGCAATACAGTCGCGGCATGGCTGATCTGCTGCTCGGCGGGCGCATCGACCCCGCCACGGGCTCCCGCACGCCGGACGGTGCGACGAGTGCCGTCGCCTCCGCGGACCTGACGACGCACGGCGTCATCGTCGGGATGACCGGCTCGGGCAAGACCGGCCTCGGCGTGGTGCTCATCGAGGAGTGCCTGTCCAGCGGCGTGCCCGCGCTGCTCATCGACCCCAAGGGCGACCTCACGAACCTGTGCCTGATCTTCCCGGAGCTCGTGGGCAGCGAGTTCCGCCCGTGGGTCAACGCGAGCGACGCGCAGAAGGCCGGCCTCGACCTCGACGCCTTCGCCGACCAGCAGGCGGCGGCCTGGAAGGAGGGCCTGGCCGGCTGGGGGATCGAGCCGGAGCGCCTCGCGCAGCTGCGCGAGAAGGTCGACTTCACCATCTACACACCGGGATCGAGCGCCGGGCGCCCGGTGAACATCGTGGGCTCGCTGGCAGCCCCGCCCGCCGGCACCGACCCCGAGACGATGAGCGACGAGATCGACGGCTACGTCACGACGCTGCTCGGCATGCTCGGCATCGACGGCGACCCGCTCTCCTCGCGCGAGCACATCCTGCTGGCCAACATCATCCAGGCAGCGTGGTCGCAGCAGCGCGACCTCGACCTGCCCACCCTGCTCGCCCAGGTGCAGCAACCGCCCATGCGCAAGCTGGGCGTCCTCGAGCTCGACGTGTTCTTCCCGCCGGCCGACCGCGTGGCCTTCGCGATGAAGCTCAACGGCCTGCTGGCCTCGCCGTCGTTCCAGACGTGGCTCACCGGCGACCCGATCGACATCGGCCGGATGCTCATGACCGAGGACGGCCGTCCGCGCTGCGCGATCATCACCACCGCGCACCTCGACGACGCCCAGCGCCAGTCAGTGACCTCGCTCGTGCTCTCGAAGCTGGTCACCTGGATGCGCCGGCAGAGCGGCACCAGCGACCTGCGGGCGCTGCTCTACATGGACGAGGTCGCGGGCTACCTGCCGCCCACCGCGAACCCGCCCACGAAGAAGCCGATCATGCTGCTGCTCAAGCAGGCGCGCGCCTTCGGCGTCGGCGTGGTGCTCTCCACGCAGAACCCCGTCGACGTCGACTACAAGGCGCTGTCCAACGCCGGCACCTGGCTGGTGGGCCGTCTGCAGACCGAGCAGGACAAGGCCCGCCTCGTCGACGGCCTGTCGAGCGCGGCCGGCGACGTCGACGTCGCGCAGGTGGGGTCGGTGATCGGCGGGCTGGGCAAGCGGCAGTTCCTGCTGCGCCGGGCCGGCGGCGGCGCACCGGAGGTGCTCACCACCCGCTGGGCGATGAGCTACCTGCGCGGCCCCCTCGACCGCGCGCAGATCGGGCTCGCCCTCGCCTCCGGCGTCGCGTCGGGCGCCCCCTCCGCGTCACCGGCACCGGCCACGGCCGCGCCGGCCGCAGCCGCCCCGGCGCCCGCCACGGCGCCCGAGCCCAGCGCCACCGCGACAACGTCGCCCGTGCCGGCCCCCGCACCGGCAGCCGACCCGGCCGCGGCCACCGCGCCGCTGCCCTCCGGCCCGCCGGCGGTGGCCGGCGACGACGAGACCCCGGTGATGCCGGCGGTCGCCGCCGGTGTCCCGGTCGCGTTCGTCGACCCGGCCACGCCGTGGCTGGCGCAGGTCGGCGGGGTCCCCGGCGGTCAGCACCTGCGCGCGGCAGCGGTCGCACGGGTCGACCTCACCTACGACGACGGCGCGGTCGTCGTGGCGGAGGAGGAGTACGAGGCGGTGCTGCTCCCGCTCACCCAGGTGCCGGACCCGCGCGCGTTCCTCGCCGTCGACTACGACGACCGCGACCTCGTGGCGCAGGCGCCGCCCGGCGTCGTCTACGGCCTCGTGCCCGCGGAGGCCAAGACCAAGACCTACTGGACCCGGATGCAGAAGGCCCTCGTCGACGAGCTGGTCCGCTCGCGCACCACCGAGATCCTGGTGAACACCGACCTCAAGGCGGTGTCGCGCCCGGGCGAGACCCGCGAGGACTTCGTGGCCCGCTGCCGCACCCTCACCGAGGACGCGTCCACCCAGCAGATGACGGCGCTGCGGGAGCGCTACGGGCGCAAGCTCGCGGCCGCGCGCCAGAAGGTGACCGACGCGCAGATCAACGCGCAGATGCTCCAGACCGAGTACGACTCGGAGTTCGGGCTGGCGGCGACGTCGATCTCCATGCTGGGCAGCCTGCTCGGCGGACGACGGTCGCGCTCGTCCATGGCGGCGCAGGCCCGGCGCCAGTCGACCGCGAGCGCCAAGGTCGGCGCGGCCCAGCAGAAGGCGGTGGCGCAGGCCAACGCCTACGACGCCCTCGAGCGCGAGCTGGCGCAGGAGCTCACCGAGCTCGACGCCGAGTGGAACCGCAAGGCCGAGAACGTCACGACGAAGTCCGTGCCCCTGGAGAAGGCGGACGTCGTGGTGCGCGACTTCCGGCTCGTCTGGATCCCGGTGGCCTGACCCGCGCGGGTCAGGAGGCGGTGGGCGAGGGCGCGGCCGAGGCGGTCGGCTTGGTCGCGGTGACCGGCCCGGTCGTCGCGCACCCGGCACCGGTGGCCACGGGCACCGGCTTGGCGAGGCTGGCGTTGACCTTCTTCTGCGGGGCGACCGCGACGTACTTCTGGCCGAGCACGACGTCGATGCTGGCGTCGGTGCGCTTGTCGAGCACCAGCTTCATGCCGGGGACGTAGTAGCGCATGAGCAGGGCGTTGTCCCGCCCGCTCGGGCCGTAGCGGATCTCGCCGACGTTGGTGAGGTTCTTGCCGAGCGGGTCGTTGGCGATCGTGCCGATGACGAAGCCGCGGGCCTTGAGGTCGTTGGAGGTGCGCCGTGCGAGCCCTGCGCGGTTGGTGGCGTTGTAGACGTTGACCGTCACCGTCGCCGGCTTGGGCAGCACCGTGGAGGCCTTCACCGTGGTGGTGACGCAGGGGGCCGGGGAGCTCGTGGTGGGGCTCGGCGCCGCGGAGTCGGTCCCCTTGAGCAGGCGCACGGCACCGTAGGTGGCGCCGAACAGCACCGCCATCATGAGGACGACGATGATCGTCGTGGCGACGGGGTGACGCCGGCGCGGTCCCTCACCGCTGGGCCCGAGCACCGTTCCCGACAGCATGCTCAACGCCGTGCACCCCCCGTGGTCGCGGTCGTCCCGGCGAGGACCGCGGGGTCGTCGAGGTCGAGGACGCGCGCGTGCAGCACGGGCCGGCCGTGCAGCGCGCTGCGCAGCGCCCGGTGCAGCCCGTCCTCGAGGTAGAGCTGCCCCTGCCACTGCACCACGTGGGCGAACAGGTCGCCGTAGAAGGTGGAGTGCTCGTCGAGCAGCGCCTCGAGGTCCAGCGTGCGCTTGGTGGTGACCAGGTCGGAGAGCCGGATCTGGCGGGGGGCGCACGCGGCCCAGCCGGCGCCGTCGAGGCCGTGCTCGGGGTAGGGACGCCCGTCGCCCACCGACTTGAAGATCACCTCGGCGAGTCTACGTGGGGCGGTGCGCGCGCCCGTCCAGCGACGCCGTGTCGGCTGCGTCGCAGATGCGTCGTAGGACCGGCGTGGCGCGGCCCCGGGCGGCTCGCGTACAGTCGTGAGCGACCCCCCGTGCGGCGTCATCCCGCTGAACCCCCCCAGGGCCGGAAGGCAGCAAGGGTAAGCAGGCTCTGGCGGGTGTGCGGGGGGTCACGCGCGTCCCGGCCCGGGCGTCGCGCCGCACGCGCCCCGCGATTCGGCGTACGAGGCCGGCCCCCGTATCCTCCTCCGCGGAGGATTCGCCTAGTGGCCTAGGGCGCACGCTTGGAAAGCGTGTTGGGGGAAACCCCTCAGGGGTTCGAATCCCCTATCCTCCGCGGACCGAGGGCGGGAGCAGCGCTCCCGCCCTCGTCGCGTCCCCGGCGGGCCCGTCGGGTCGGAGGCGCCGCGTAGGGTGACGCCGTGTCCCTCGCCCTGTACCGCACCTACCGTCCGGGCCGCCTCGCGGACGTGATCGGGCAGGAGCACGTCACCGTGCCGCTGGCCCGGGCGATCGACACCGGCCGCGCGCACCACGCCTACCTGTTCACCGGCCCCCGCGGCTGCGGCAAGACCTCCACCGCACGCATCCTGGCCCGCTCGCTCAACTGCGAGCAGGGGCCCACGTCCGAGCCGTGCGGCCGGTGCGCCAGCTGCGTCGACCTCGCCCCCAACGGCCCCGGGTCGATCGACGTCGTCGAGATGGACGCCGCGAGCCACCGCGGCATCGACGACGCCCGCGAGCTGCGCGAGAAGGCGATGTACGCGCCGGCGGCGTCGCGCTTCAAGGTCTACATCATCGACGAGGCGCACCAGCTCACGGTCGACGCCGCCAACGCGCTGCTCAAGCTCATCGAGGAGCCGCCGCCGCACCTGATGTTCGTGTTCGCCACCACCGAGCCGGACAAGATCCTGCCCACCATCAAGTCGCGCACCCACCACTACCCCTACCGGCTCGTGGCCGCCCGCCCGCTCCAGGAGCACCTCGCGTGGGTCGCCGAGCAAGAGGGCGTGGCCGCCCAGCCGGAGGCGCTGGCGCTCGTGGCCAAGGCCGGCGCCGGGTCCGTGCGCGACGCGCTGTCGGTCCTCGGCCAGCTCGTGGCCGGCGCCGGCCCCGAGGGGCTCACCTACGCCGACGCCGTGGCCCAGCTCGGCTTCACCGACGCCGCGCTGCTCGACGAGGTGGTCGAGGCGCTCGCCGGGTCCGACGGCCCGACGATGTTCTCCGTGGTCGACCGCGTGGTCGAGGGCGGCCTCGACCCGCGGCGCTTCGCCGGCGACCTGCTCGAGCGGCTGCGCGACCTCCTGGTGCTGCACGAGGTGCCCGACGCCGTCGAGGCCGGGCTGATCGACGCCCCGGACACCCAGGTGGCCGCCCTGCGCGAGCAGACCGAGCGGCTCGGCCTCGCCCAGCTCTCGCGCGCGGCCGATCTCGTGAGCACCGGCCTGTCCGAGCTCAAGGGCGCCACGGCGCCGCGGCTCCAGCTCGAGCTGCTGTGCGCCCGCCTGCTGCTGCCCGCCGCCGACGACACCCAGGCCGGCGTGCTCGCCCGCGTCGACCGGCTCGAGCACCGGCTGGCCTACCTCGCCGACGCCCCCGCCGGCGCCGCGCACCCGCCGGTGACGCCGCCCGCCGTGCCCGAGCGCCCCGAGCCCGTGTCCCGGCCCGCCGCGACGCCGGCCGCCCCGCCGCCCGCGGCCGCCACCTCCCCGGCGCCCGCGGCTCCCGCCGCCTCCCCGGCCGCGCCCGCCCCGGCCGCCGCCGCGGGCGGACCGCCGCGGCTGTCGTCGGTCGCGCCGAGCACGGCCCGGCGCGCACCGGGGCCCGAGGCGCCGGCGTCCGACGCACCGGCGCCGGCCGATCCGCCCGCCCCCGCCGACCCGCCGTCCAGCCCGGCGTCGGAGGCGCCCGAGGCGGCACCGGCGCCGGCCCCCGCGGCGGCGGACCCCGGCTCCGGCCCCGGCGCACCGACGACGGCCGGCGACCTCGGCCCGGTCGTGGCCGGGTGGCCCGCGGTGCTCGAGGCGCTCAAGACGTCCAGCCGCGTGGCGCACACACTGGCCGAGGGCACCGTGCCGATCGGGCGCACGGCAACCGGCATCGTCGTCGCGCACCCCGACCGCGCGCGCATGGACTACCTGCGCACCAACAAGGGCCATTACGAGCAGCTGCGGCTCGCGGTGCTCGACGTCCTGCGCCTCGACGTCGAGCTCGACATCGTGCTCGACCCGGCGCGCGCCGCCGCCGACCCGGCGCCCGCGGCCCGCCCGGCCGCCCCGGAGCGCCCGGCCCCGGCCCCTGCCGCCCCTGCGGGGCCCTCGCCCCGTGAGCGGGCCGCCACGCAGGTGGCGCAGGAGGAGTCCGAGGCCGTCGCGCCCGCCGACGACGTCGTGAGCGTCGACGACCCCGACGCCGAGGGCGACCTGTCCGGCCTCGCGCTCGTGCAGCGCGAGCTCGGCGGCACCGTCATGACCGAGTACGACAACGGCTGAGGCGGGAGCGACCCGTGTACGAGGGCATCGTCCAGGACCTCATCGACGAGCTCGGCCGCCTCCCCGGAGTCGGCCCCAAGAGCGCGCAGCGCATCGCGTTCCACCTGCTCCAGGCCGACCCGGTCGACGTGCGCCGGCTGGCCCAGGTGCTGCTCGAGGTCAAGGACCGCGTGCGCTTCTGCTCGGTGTGCGGCAACGTCGCCGAGGACACCGAGTGCCGCATCTGCCGCGACCCGCGCCGCGACCCGTCGGTGATCTGCGTGGTCGAGGAGAGCAAGGACGTCGTCGCCATCGAGCGCACCCGCGAGTTCCGCGGCCGCTACCACGTGCTCGGCGGCGCGATCAGCCCCATCGAGGGCATCGGCCCGGACGACCTGCGGGTCAAGGAGCTCATGGTGCGCCTCGCCGACGGGACGGTCACCGAGCTCATCATCGCCACCGACCCCAACCTCGAGGGCGAGGCCACCGCCACCTACCTCGCCCGGCTGGTCAAGCCGATGGGCCTGGCCGTCACCCGGCTGGCCAGCGGACTGCCGGTCGGCGGCGACCTCGAGTACGCCGACGAAGTCACCCTCGGGCGCGCGTTCGAGGGCCGTCGCCGCCTCGACGTCTGACAGATTGGTGCCATGACCGACGAGCGCACCCCCAGCACCGGGACCGACGTCGAGCGCGGCGAGGGCGCACCCGCCGACCTCGCCGACATCGCCGCCGACATGGCGCACGCCTCGGCCCGCTTCGTGTCCTCGGTCGAGGCCGTCGCGGCCGCGGCCGACCCGGACGCCGCGATCTCGATCCTGCTGCTCGAGCTCTCCGCGCTGCTCGCCGCCGGCGCCCCGCTCGGCGCGCTGGCCGACGTCACCCCGCGCGACGAGTACGAGCCGGACGCCGGGGCCGAGCCCTCGCTCGACCGGGTGCGCGACGCCCTGCGCGACATGCTCGGCCCCGCGGACGAGTACGCCGAGGTGTTCGACCCGTTCTCCGGCCCCGAGGTCGTCACCGCGCGGCTGTCGGACGACCTGGCCGACGTCACGGCCGACCTCCTGCACGGGCTGGCGCACCACGCCGCGGGCCGCACGCTCGAGGCGCTGTGGTGGTGGCAGTTCAGCTACCTCAACAACTGGGGCCAGGCGGCGTCGGCCGCGGTGCGCGCGATCCAGTCGCTCATGGCGCACGTGCGCCTCGAGGTGCCGATCGACGTCGAGGCCGCGGACCCGGTCTGAGGCCGCGGCCGCCGCAGCGGCCCGGCGCCCGTCACGCGGACGGAGCACCCGGCACGTGCGCAGGGCGGACGAGGTCCTCGACGTTCAACCGCACCCGTGAGACGGTCGATGCTCATCGAGACGACCCCGCGGCACCCCGCCCGGGGTCGCGTCGGGCACGGGCGAGCGAGTGAGGCGGACCGGACCATGAGAGCGAGGCGCTCCCTCGCGGCGATCGCCGCCGTGCTGTGCGCGGCCGTGGTCGCGGGGCCGGCCTACGCCGCGGGCCCGACGGCGCCGGTCGCGGTCGACGACGCCGCCTCGGCACCGCTGGCCGCCACCCCGGAGCCCCTCGTCGTCGACGTGCTCGCCGACGACACCCTCGACGGCGACGCGGTGCTGGCCCTCGTCGACGCCGCGCCGCCGCAGCACGGCACCGCGTCGGTCACCACGGTGAGCACCGACGGCACCACGCGGCCGGCGCTGAGCTACCTGCCCGACACCGGCTTCACCGGCACCGACTCCTTCCGCTACGCCGTCACCGACTCCACGGGGCTCACCGCGCAGGCCACGGTGACGGTCTCGGTGCTCGGGCCGGCACCCGTCGTCGCCGACGACCAGGCGACGACCGGCCCCGGCGCCCCCGTGCGCGTGGCCGTGCTCGACAACGACAGCGACCCCGCGTCGGGACGGCTCACCGTCACCGCCGTCACCGCGCCGGGGCACGGCACCGCGGTGATCGACGCGGGCACCGCCGTCACGTACACGCCGGCCGACGGCTGGGCCGGCCAGGACACGTTCGGCTACACGGTCACCACGAGCTCGGGGGGCACGGCGTCGGCCACCGTCACGGTGACGACCCTGGACTCGACCCCCGGCCACACCGTGGAGTTCTCCGCGCCCCCGGCGGTCGCCGTGCTGCGCACCGTGACCATCACCGGCGCGGCGAGCCCGACCGACGCCGCCGTGCCGAGCGTAACGCTGCGGGTGCGCCGCACGACCTCCTCCACGTGGATCACCCTCGGGCACCCGGAGGTGGACGCCTCGGGCTCGTTCACGCTCACCTGGCAGCCCTCGAACCCCGCCTTCATGGTGCTGCGCGCCGACGTCGTGTGGCCGGACGGCTCCTCGGCCACGAGCAGCGCACGGATCACGATCAGCCGCTCGGTCGACCCGGAGGTCTCGGGTGCGCTCACCCGCGCGGACGTGCCGTGGTCCTACCGCCTCGGGTGCCCCGTGGGCCCGTCGTCGCTGCGGCGGCTGTCGGTGAACTACTACGACTACCGCGGCCACATCCGGCGCGGCGACATCATCCTGCGGTGGGACGCCGTGCCCGCCGTGCAGTCGGTGTTCGTGCAGGCGTTCCGGGCCCGGTTCCCGTTCAAGCAGATCGTGCCCACGGACCACTTCTACCGGAACGGCACGGTGAGCTCGACCGGCTCGGACATCGCCGCGATGAACGCCGGCGCGACGTCCGCGTTCAACTGCCGCAAGGTGACGGGCAACCCCAAGCGCGTGAGCCAGCACTCCTACGGCAACGCGATCGACGTCAACACCTACGAGAACCCGTACGCCACCGGGCGCCACGTGTACCCCGCGGCCGCGGCGCACAACTACTACTACTTCCGCGCGCACTACCTGCACCGGCGCGGCGTGATCCGGCCGGGTTCCGTGGTGGCGCGGGCCTTCGCCGCGCGGCACTGGTACTGGGGAGCACGCTGGTCCCACCACGACTACCAGCACTTCAGCTCGAACGGCGGGTGAGGTCATGAGCGGTCGGGTGCGTCCCGGTCTCGCCGCGGCCCTGGCCGCGGGCGCGCTGCTGCTCTCCGCCTGCGGCCAGGCGCAGGACTCCGCCTCGCCCGCGGCCGCGTCCTCGGCCACGGCGGCCACGGAGTCCGCGAGCGCGTCGGCCCCGACCGCGCCCGAGCCGTCCGCGTCGGCCACGGCGTCTCCCTCCGGCTTCGACCGCACGGCGGTGCCGGCCACCACGAGCGGCCCGCTCGGCGCCTCCACCATGCCCAGGGCAACGGCGCTCGGCCCCGGGTGGAAGGCGTACGTCGACAACGGCAGCCCGGAGGAGGGCTACACCGGCAACGGCACGCCCGTGGTGGCGCGCGACCCGCGCGACGTCACCGACGCGATGCTGCCGTTCGGCTGCCAGGAGGCCACGTACGCCACCCCCGTGCCCGTGCCGGTGCACGCGCTCGAGGCCGACTACCGGCACACCAGCGGCCGCCACGCCGTGGGCATCGCCCTGGACTACGGCACGCCCGAGGCGGCGCAGCGCTTCGTCGACGTCTACACCGCCGCGATGCGCGCCTGCGTCGCCGGCGGGGGAGCCACCACCGTGGTCACCGTGACCCCGGTGGCCGTGCCCGGCGCCTTCGCCGACGTCCAGCGCGACACCACGGACGGCACCGTCTACCGCGAGCTCGTGGTGCCGGCCGGCCGGGTGGTGCGGCTGCTCGACGTCGAGGGGGAGCACACCCCGCTCGCGCCGTGGACCGAGATCGCTGCGGCGTTCCCGCCTGCTCCGGCCTGAGGAATTCCGGCCGTGCGCGCCCCCGGACGGACATCCCACCAGTCGGACGCACGGGGCGTGCCGTTCTTGCGCCGGTAGGATGACGGCCGTTCGAACGTCGAGTCAGCGAAGGCGGATCCCACCGTGGGACTCGTGGTCCAGAAGTACGGCGGGTCCTCCGTGGCCGACGCCGCGAGCATCAAGCGCGTCGCCCGCCGCATCGTCGAGACCAAGCAGGCCGGCGACGACGTCGTGGTGGTCGTCTCGGCCATGGGCGACACGACCGACGACCTCATCGACCTCGCCGAGCAGGTGAGCCCGCACCCCGCAGCCCGCGAGCTCGACATGCTGCTGACCGCGGGCGAGCGCATCTCGATGGCCGTGCTCGCGATGGCGATCCACGACCTCGGGGTCGAGGCGCGGTCCTACACCGGCTCCCAGGCCGGCCTCATCACCGACTCCGTCCACGGCCGCGCGCGCATCATCGACGTCACGCCGGGCCGCATCCAGAGCGCGATCGCCGACGGCGCGGTGCCGATCGTGGCCGGCTTCCAGGGCGTCGCCCAGGACACCAAGGACATCACCACCCTCGGCCGCGGCGGCTCGGACACCACGGCCGTGGCGCTCGCCGCCGCGCTCGGCGCCGACGTCTGCGAGATCTACACCGACGTCGACGGCATCTTCACCGCGGACCCGCGCATCGCCCCGCGCGCCCGCCAGGTGCCGGCCATCACCTACGAGGAGATGCTCGAGCTCGCGGCCAGCGGCGCCAAGGTGCTGCACCTGCGCTGCGTCGAGTACGCCCGCCGCTTCGACCTCCCGATCCACGTGCGCTCGTCGTTCTCGGCGAAGACGGGCACGTTCGTGGTCTCCGACACCTCACGACCCGAAGGGGACGACGTGGAGCAGCCGATCATCGCCGGAGTCGCGCACGACCTCGGCGACGCCAAGATCACCGTCGTCGGCGTGCCCGACAAGCCGGGCATGGCGGCCGCGATCTTCCGCGCCGTCGCCGACGCCGAGGTCAACCTCGACATGATCGTGCAGAACGTCTCCGCGGCGGCCACCGGCCGCACCGACGTCACGTTCACCTGCCCCACGTCCGACGGGCAGAAGGCCCTCGCCGCCATCGAGAAGATCCGCCACGAGATCGAGTTCGAGGACCTGCGCTACGACGACGACATCGCCAAGGTGTCGCTCATCGGCGCCGGCATGCGCTCGCACCCCGGCGTGTCCGCGACGTTCTTCGCCGCGCTGTCCGAGGCGGGCGTCAACGTCGAGATGATCTCCACCTCGGAGATCCGCATCTCGGTCGTGACCCGCACCCAGGACGCCGGGCCGGCCGTGCGCGCCGTGCACGCGGCGTTCGGCCTCGACGCCGACGGCGAGGCCGTGGTCTACGGCGGCACCGGCCGCTGACCCTCCCGAGCGGCGCGAAACCGCGCCGGGCCGGGACGTACGCACGACCTACAGTGGGCGGGACCCGCGAAGGAGTGACCATGCGCAGCAACCCCACCGTCGCCGTCGTCGGCGCCACCGGGCAGGTCGGCGGCGTGATGCGCCGCCTGCTCGACGAGCGCGGCTTCCCCCTCGGTGCCGTGCGCTTCCTCGCCTCGGCCCGCTCGGCCGGCACCACCCTGCCGTGGCGCGGCACCGACGTCACCGTCGAGGACGCCGCCACCGCCGACCTCACCGGCATCGACATCGCGCTGTTCTCCGCCGGCGGGGCGACCTCGCGCGCGCTCGCGCCCCGCTACGCCGAGGCGGGCGCCGTCGTGATCGACAACAGCTCCGCCTGGCGCATGGACCCCGACGTCCCGCTCGTCGTGAGCGAGGTCAACCCGCACGCGCTCGACGAGGTCCGCAAGGGCATCGTCGCGAACCCCAACTGCACCACCATGGCCGCGATGCCCGTGCTGCGCCCGCTGCACCAGGAGGCCGGTCTGCGGCGCCTGGTCGTGAGCACCTACCAGGCCGTGTCGGGCAGCGGGCTGTCCGGCGTCGAGGAGCTCGAGTCGCAGGTGCGCGCCGCCGTCGACCAGGACATCGCCGGGCTGGTGCACGACGGCCGCTCGGTGATCCTGCCGGAGCCCAAGAAGTACGTGCGGCCGATCGCGTTCGACGTGGTGCCGCTGGCCGGCAGCATCGTCGACGACGGCTCCCTCGAGACCGACGAGGAGCAGAAGCTGCGCAACGAGAGCCGCAAGATCCTCGGCATCCCGGACCTGCTCGTGAGCGGCACCTGCGTGCGCGTCCCCGTGTTCACCGGCCACTCGCTGTCGATCAACGCGGAGTTCGACCGGCCGCTGCCGGTCGCGCGCGCGACCGAGCTGCTCGAGGCCGCGCCCGGCGTGGAGGTCACCGACGTCCCGACGCCGCTGCAGGCCGCCGGCGCCGACCCGTCCTACGTCGGCCGCATCCGGCAGGACTCCTCCGTGCCCGACGGCCGCGGCCTCGTGCTGTTCGTGAGCAACGACAACCTGCGCAAGGGCGCGGCCCTCAACGCCGTGCAGATCGCCGAGCTGCTCGTCGGCCGCTGAGGCGCGCAGGCCCGACCCCTGGGGGCCGCGCCCCGGCGCGCGGGCGGTCCGAGGCGCCGACCTACCCTGAGCGGGTGGAGGACGAGGCACCGGCGCGACGCCGGCACCCGGTGCTCGCCACCGTCGCGGTGCTGCTGTGCGCGCTCGTCGCCGTCCCCACCGTCTCGCGCGCGCTGGGCGCCGAGCCGGGGCTGCTCGGGGTGCTCACCGCCGTCATGCCGTTCGTGACGGTCGTCGCCGTCGTCGCCCTGCTGGTGGCGCTGCTGTCGCGCAACCTCGTCGTCATCGGCGTCGCGGCGCTGCTCGCGGTGGTCAACGTCGCGTGGCAGGTGCCGATCTACGTCGCCGACCCCGGCGACTCGGGCCACCCCGTGCTGCGGGTGATGGCGAGCAACCTGCGCTTCGGCAGCGCCGACGCCCAGGACGTGGTCGACCTCGTGAAGGCGCAGGACGTGGACGTGCTGGCCCTCGAGGAGCTGACGCCGGACGCCGTGCGCCGGCTGCACGACGCGGGGCTCGACGACCTGCTGCCCTACCACGTGGCCCGGCCGGAGGACTCCTTCACGGGCACGGGCCTGTGGTCGCGGCTCCCGCTCACCGACGAGCGCACGCTGGCCGGCACCATCTCGCAGACGGTGGCGGCCCGGGCGACCGTGGCGGGCACGGTGGTGACCGTGGTCGCCGTGCACCCCCTCGCGCCCGCGCCCTACGACCACACCGGCCGCGGCGAGGACTTCGCCGCACTGCGCACCGACCTCGCGCAGGTGAGCGGTCCGGTGGTGGTGGCCGGCGACTTCAACGCCACGCGCGACCAGGCCCCTTTCCGCGGGCTGGAGTCCGACGGCTTCCGCGACGCCGCGGACCAGGCGGGCGCGGGCTTCCAGCCGACGTTCCCGCACACCGGTGACAGCCGGCCGCTCGTGGCGATCGACCACGTCGTCGGGCGGGACCTGCCCTGGCGGGCCACCTCGTGGCAGACCTTCCCGGTGTTCCGCACCGACCACCTCGCCGTCGTCGCGACCTACGGCTGAGCGGGCCGCCGCCCCCGGGAGCGGCTCAGGGCCGCCGGGCGCCGAGCAGGGCGGCCGAGGTGAGCTTCGCGCCGTCGACGGCGTCCTCCACCGTGACCGCGAAGCGCCGTCCGTCCTTGAGCCGCAGGACGATGCCGGGACCCCGGCGGATCACCGCGGCGGACGCGCGGGCCCACGGGATCCAGCGGTAGCCCCAGCCGCCCCACTCGAGCGGCTCGACCACCACGGCGCTCGCGTCGGCGACGTCGGCGAGGGCGATCGTGCGCCGCGGCACGCCGACCGGGCCGAACCGCACAGTGAACGTCTCCTCGGTGAGGACGGCCACGAGCGAGGAGGCGACCCAGCCCGCGACGCCGACGACGAGGCCCACGACGGCGACGAGCCAGCCGACCCAGGCGGTACCCGCACCGCGCAGCGCGATCGCCGTGCCGGCGCCGACCGCCAGCACCACGAGCCCGATGCCGATGCCGAGCACGGCCAGGCCGCGGCTCTCGCACCGGCCGGTCCAGTAGGTCTGCACGGGGTCCACGCGCTCCACGGCGTCCACGCTACGGCCTCCGCCGTTCGGCCCCATCACGGGCGGTCCGGCCCGCGGCCGTCCCCGCGCCCCTAGGCTGCCCCGGTGCGCCTCGTCCTGCTCGGCGTGCGGGGGGCGACCCCCGCACCCGGAGCCGAGTTCGTCCGCTACGGCGGCCACACGTCGTGCGTGGCGGTGGTGCCCGACGGCGGTGACGTCCCCACCCTCGTCCTCGACGCCGGGACCGGCCTGCGCGAGCTCACCCCGCGCCTGGGCGGCGCGGCCTTCCGCGGCAGCATCCTCGTGAGCCACCTGCACTGGGACCACGTGCAGGGGCTGCCCTTCTTCGCCGCGGGGGACCGGCCCGACGCCGAGGTCGCGCTGCACGTCCCGGCCCAGGACGGCCGGTCCGGCCGCGACCTGCTGGCGACCTCGATGGCCCCGCCCAGCTTCCCGATCACGCCCGACGGGCTGCAGGGGTCGTGGGAGTTCCGCACGGTCGAGGAGGGCGAGCAGCTCGTCGAGGGGTTCCACGTCCGGGCGGCCGAGGTCGCGCACAAGGGCGGGCGCACCTTCGGCTACCGGGTCAGCGACGAGCAGGGCTCGATCGCCTACGTGCCCGACCACGTCATCTCCGCCGGCGTCGGGGAGCGGGTGCGCGACCTGCTCGACGGCGTCGACGTGCTGCTGCACGACGCGCAGTTCGTCGAGAGCGAGCGCCGCTGGGCCGACGCCTACGCGCACTCCACCGTGGAGGACGCCGTGGCGCTCGCCCGCGAGTGCGGCGTACGTCGGCTCGTGCTGTTCCACCACGGCCCGGCCCGCACCGACGACGCGCTCGACGCCATCGCCGAGTCCTACGCCGGCGACCGGCTGGTCTCGGTGGCGCGTCAGGGCGACGAGCTCGTCGTGCCCTCGCCCTGACCGACCCCGCTCAGCGCAGCAGGTGACCGGCCTGCTCCAGCAGCGCGCGACCGGCGGCGCGCCCGGACTCGACCATGCGGTCGAGCTGGTGGAACTCCAGCAGCCCCACGCCGCGCGAGGACGGCGTCACCACGACGGCGCCCGCCTCGCGCGCCGCCTCCGCGGCGCCGCCGCTGCCGATGAACAGCGTGCGCATGAGGGTCTCGCCCAGCGCGGGGATGCGCACCGGCCGGGGCGGGCCCGACGCCGAGGCGTCGCCGCGACGGGCCGGCGCCGCGCCCATGCCGATGTTCACGGCCACGACCGGGCCCTCGTCGCGCTCGGTCAGCAGGCGCACCGGCAGGTTGTCGAGGATGCCGCCGTCGAGGAGCAGGTGCTCGCCGTGGCGGCGCGGCGGGAAGAGCACCGGGAGCGCGATCGACGCCATCACCGCGTCGACCAGGTCGCCGCGCCGGTGGTCGAACGGCGAGCGGGTCTGCAGGTCCGTGCTGGTGCAGCGGAACTGCCGCGGCAGCTCCTCGATGTGCGCGTCGCCGAGGTGGCGGCGCAGCAGACGCTCGGTGCGCCGGCCCTTGGCGACCGACACCATCGGGAAGGTGAAGTCGTGGAAGGGGCGGCCGCGCACGAACTCCTGGTAGCACGCGGCCTCGACCTCGGCCGCGTCCAGGCCGGAGGCGTACAGCGCCGCCACGATCGAGCCCTGGCTGGCCCCGGCGACCCGGTCGACGACGACGCCGGCGTCCTCGAACTCGTGCAGCACGCCGATGTGCGCGAACGCCCGGGCCCCGCCGCCGGCCATGACCAGGCCTGTCGATCGCCCGGCGAGCCGGGCGGCGAGCGGGCGCAGCGCACCTCGCAGGTCGATCCCGTCGCTCTGCGTCACGGCGTAGGGCGCCACCGCCTCGGACCAGGCGCGCACGACCGAGCCGGCCGCCCGCGACGGCCCCACCAGCACGAGGTCGGCGTCCTCGCGGTCGAGCGCCGGGACGCTCCCGGGCGGCTGGTCCGCGCGGGCCACGAGCACGAGCTGGTCGGCCTGCCGCACGCAGCGGACCCACCAGTCGCTCGCGGCCTCCTCGGCCACGAGCAGCACGCGGTCGTGCTCCTGCTCGGCCCGCTCGAGCCCGTCGGGGCCGATCTCGCGCGACACGGTGACCCGCAGCGTGCGGGCCAATGCCGCGGCCAGCTCGTCGGCCACCTCCGCGGCGGGGGCGCCGGGGCCGGCGGCGACCACGGCCACCACGCGCGGCTGCGGCGTGCGGGCGCCGTCGTCCTCGGGCCGGTGCGCGTCGCGCAGCTGCTCGGCCAGCACCTCGGTGAGCGCGGACCGCGCGGCCGGGTCGGCGTCGAGGGCCGCGGTGAACGACGCGTGCGAGACCCGGAGCAGGTGGCTGTCGCGCTTGGCCCGCACCGTGGCCGACCTGCGTCCCCCGGTGAGCAGGGACAGCTCGCCGATGACGGCACCGGCGCCGAGCTCGCGCAGCACCGCGCCGCCGGAGACCACCTCGAGCCGGCCGGAGGACACGACGTACATGTCGTGCGCCGGGTCGCCCTCGCTCACGAGGACCTCGCCGGCGGGCAGCAGCACGGGGGTCGACCCCGCGGCCAGCCGCGCGCGCGACCCCGCGGGCAGACGGGACAGCAGCGGCGCCCCGGCCAGCGGCTCGGCGGCCGACGCCGGCTCGCGCGGCTCCGGCAGCCGCACGCTGGGCGGCGCCTCGTCGGCCTGCTGCTCGTCGCTCACGTCCGCGCGCACGCGGCCGACGAAGAGCGCCACCACCGCCGTGAGCGCGAAGCACGCGGCCGACAGCAGCCAGCCGTGGCGCAGCGAGTCGACCACCGCCGTGGGCGCCTGCGCCGTCGGCGAGCCGATGATGATGACCAGCACGGCGATGCCCAGCACCGCGCCGATCTGGCGGGCGCTGGAGTTCACCGCGGACGCCGTCGCGAAGCGCCCGCCGGGGACGGCGGCCAGCGCCGCCGAGCCCAGCACGGGCAGGGTGGCCCCCACGCCGATCCCCGACAGCAGCTGGCCGGGCAGCCAGGTGCCGAGGAAGTCCGGCGTCACCTCCACCCGCGTGGCGTACCAGAGGTAGGCCAGCGCCCACACCAGCGCGCCGGGGACGATCACCAGCCGGTAGCCGCGCCGCTGCGCCACCGGGCCGAGCACGGCTGCGAGGACCGCGGCGACCAGCGCGCCCGGGACGACCGCGAAGCCGGAGGCCAGAACGCTGTAGCCCCAGACGTACTGGAGCCACAGGATGTTGGTGAGCAGGTAGGCGTAGAAGCCCGCCCCGGCGACGATCGTCGCCGCGTTGCCCACGGCGAACGACCGGATGCGCAGCAGGGCAGGGTCGAGCAGCGGCACGGGATGGCGGCGCGAGCTGAGCACGAAGAGCACGAGCAGCACGGCCGACGCGCCGAACGAGACCAGCGTCCCGGTGGACGTCCAGCCCCAGTCGCCGCCCTTGACCAGGCCGAGGGTGAGCAGGCCGAGCATCCCGCTGGACAGCAGCGCGCCCGCGAGGTCGGGCATCCGCCGGCGTCCCGGCGCCCGGCTCTCGACGAGCAGGGTGCGCCCGGCCCACAGGGCGGCGATGCCGAACGGCACGTTGACCAGGAACGCCCAGCGCCAGCCGCCGGCCTCGACGAGCGCGCCCCCGATCGGCGGCCCGAGCCCGGAGGCCAGGGCCGCGGAGGCCCCCCACAGGCCGACCGCGTGCGAGCGCCGGTCGGACGGGAACGCCTGCACCACGAGCGCGAGCGAGGCGGGGACGAGGATCGCGGCGCCGAGCGCCTGCACGACGCGCGCCGCCACGAGGAACCCGACCGACCCCGACGCCGCGCACACCGCCGAGGCCAGCGTGAACACCAGCACGCCCGAGGTGAACGCCCAGCGCCGACCGAGGAGGTCGGCCAGGCGGCCGGACACCACGAGGAAGGCTGCGAACACGATGCTGTAGGCGTTGAGGATCCACGACAGCCCCGCGATGTCCGAGCCCGGGAACGAGACCCGGATGCTCGGGAACGCGACGTTGACGATCGTGGCGTCGAGGAACGCCAGGAACGCGCCGAACGAGGCCACCAGCAGCACGGTGCGCCCGGGGATGCGGCCCTTGGTGATGGCTGCCGGGCGACGGCGCTCGAGCGTGGTCGACATGAGTCCCTTCCGCGACGACCGTGGGCGGGCCCGCGCACGACACGGGCGGTGGCCACGGCGCCGAGGACGGGTCGTTCGACAGCGACGGAGGCCCGGACTCCGCAGCGCTGTCACCGTACGCTGCCGTCCCACCGGGCGCAGCAAGATCAACCATCGCGCCGAGGCCGCCCTCGCGACGGCGGGGACGGGACCCGTTTTGGCCGCCCCGGGGCGGACCCGTAGACTTCCCAGGCTCCACCGGGGTGTGGCGCAGCTTGGTAGCGCGCTTCGTTCGGGACGAAGAGGTCGTGGGTTCAAATCCCGCCACCCCGACATACGACGAGGGCCCGGCTTCATGCCGGGTCCTCGTCGTATCTCCGGGCCTCGGATTTGGGAGGAGGCGCACTCTCGTGCGCCGACGGCTCCCGCCACCCCGACATATGACGAGGGCCCGGCTTCATGCCGGGTCCTCGTCCCCTTTCCTGGGGTCCACGGCCCCGTCCGCTGGCGCGGAACGCGGAGGTCGGCGTCCGGGGGGCCGTGGTGGAATGCGCCCGTGCCGCCGTCCCGCTCCCGCCGCCCCCGGGCGGGTGGCCGGTGAGCCGGGCCCGGGCGCTCGTGCCGCCGGCCGGCCCGCAGCGCGTCCTCGCGCTCGGCACGCTGGTCAACACCACCGGCAACGGCATGTTCATGACGACGAGCGTCATCTACTTCACGCAGGTGGTGGGGCTCTCGGCCGCGCAGGTCGGGCTGGGCCTGACGATCGCCGGCGTGGTGGGCCTCCTCGTGTCGACGCCCATGGGCCACCTCGCCGACGTGCGCGGCCCGCGCGAGGTCTACGTCGCCCTCACCGTCGCGCTGGGCGTGCTGTCCCTGGGCTACCTGGTGGTGGGGTCCTTCGCCGGGTTCGTGGCCGCGGCGACGCTGGTGACCGTCGTCGACCGCGCGTCCGCCGGCGGACGCGGCGCGCTCATCGCGGCGCTGGGCACCGGCGAGGAGCGGGTGCGGCTGCGCGCCTACCTGCGCGCGGTGACCAACGTCGGCATCAGCGTGGGCGGCGTGGTGGGCGGGCTGGCCCTGGTGGTCGACACCCCCGCGGCCTACCGGGGCATGGTGGTCCTCGACGCCGTCACGTTCGTGGCCGCGGCGGCGATCGCGACGCGCCTGCCGCACGTGCCGCCCGTGCCGCACACGGGCGAGGGCCCGCGCCTGGTCGCCCTGCGCGACCGCCCGTTCCTCGTGCTGACGGGGCTCAACGCGGTGATGGCCCTGCACTACGGGCTCACCGAGGTGGCCCTCCCGCTGTGGGTCGTCACGCGGACGGAGGCGCCGCGGTGGATCGTCGCGGTGCTCGTGCTCACCAACACCGTGACCGTCGTGCTGCTCCAGGTGCGGGTGAGCCGCGGGATCGGCTCAGTGGGGCTCGGCGCGCAGGCCACCCGCCTGGCGGGGCTCGTGCTCGCGGGCTCCTGCGTGGTGTTCGCGTCGTCGGCCTCGGGCGGCGAGACGTGGGCCGTCGCCCTGCTCGTGCTCGGGGCGCTGGTGCAGGTCGGCGGCGAGATGCTGCAGGCGGCCGGCTCGTGGGCGATCGGGTTCGGGCTGGCCCCGGACACCGCCCAGGGGCAGTACCAGGGCCTGTACAACACCGGCTTCTCGATCAGCTCGATGCTCGCCCCCGCGGTGCTCACCGCGCTGGTGGTGGGCTGGGGCTGGCCGGGGTGGCTGGTGCTCGGCGCCCTGTCCGTGGTGGCCGGAGCCCTCGTGCCGCCGGCGTGCCGGTGGGCCCTGCGCGTGCCGGCCGGCCCCGGACTCGTGCGCTCGGAGGTCGCCGCCGCCTGACCGGGTTGCACCCCCCGGTGGGCGCCGGCGGGGTCAGGGCGTGGCGGTGAGCGTGAGCAGCGTGGCCTCGGGCGGGCAGGCGAAGCGCACCGGGGCGTAGGGCGAGGTGCCCAGCCCGGCGGAGACGTGCAGCACCGTGCCCCGGCCGTCGGCGCCGCCCAGCGACGGGTCGTCGTCGCGCGCCGGGCGGGCGTGGCGCGAGAGGCCCTTGGCCTGGGCCGGCGGCAGGTCGCAGTTGGTCACCAGGGCACCGACGCCGGGCACGCAGAGCTGGCCGCCGTGGGTGTGCCCGGCGAGCACGAGGGACGCGCCGTCGGCGGCCATCGCGTCGAGCACCCGGAGGTAAGGGGCGTGAGCGACGCCGAGGGCGAGGTCGGCATCGGCCGCGAACGGGCCGGCGACCTCGGCGTAGCGGTCGCGCCGGATATGGGGGTCGTCGACGCCGCGCACGTCGACCTGGCGGCCGTCCACCTCGAGCGTGGCGCGGGCGTTCGACAGGTCGGTCCAGCCCGCGCCGCCGAGCTCCTTGACCAGCTCGCCCCACGGCAGGGTCGGGCGCTGCTCGTCGAGGTCGGAGGGGCCGGTGAGGTAGCGCCAGGGGCGCACCACGCCGGGGGCGAAGTAGTCGTTGGACCCGAGCACGAACAGGCCCGGCCGCGCGAGCAGCGGCCCGAGGGCGTCGAGCACCGTGGGCACCGCGTCCGGGTGCGCGAGGAAGTCGCCGGTGACGACGACGAGGTCCGGCTCCAGGGCGTCGAGCCCGCGCACCCACGCCGCGCGGCCGCGGTGGCGCGGGGTCAGGTGCAGGTCCGACAGGTGCAGCACCCGCAGCGGCGGCTGCCCGGCCGGCAGCACCGGGGCGCTGGCGCGGCGCAGCGTGTAGCGGTGCGCCTCGGCGACCGACCAGGCGAGCCCGGCGGCGGCGAGGCCGGTGAGCCCGAGCAGGGCGGTCCCGGTGCGCGACATGCCGCCCAGGATCCCACGGACGGCGCCGGGCGCCGGCACGCACCGGCACCGGGCCGGACGCCGGTGCGCCCGGGCTACCCGGTTGCGGCCTGCGGGAGGATGGGCCCATGAGCGCTCTCGAGACCCGGCTGCACGACGACCTCACCACCGCGATCCGCTCCCGCGACGAGGTCGCGGCCGCCACGCTGCGCATGGCGCTGACCGCGGTGAAGAACGAGGCGGTCTCCGGCGACGAGGCCCGCGAGCTCTCCGACGACGAGGTGGTCGCCGTCCTCGGGCGCGAGGCGAAGAAGCGCCGCGAGTCGGCCACCGCCTACGACGACGCCGCCCGCCCGGAGCTCGCCGCGCGCGAGCGGGCCGAGCTCGCGGTGCTCGAGACCTACCTGCCCGCCCAGCTCTCCGACGACGAGCTCGCGACCCTGGTGGCCGCGGCCGTGGCCGAGACCGGCGCGGACTCCCCGCGGGCCATGGGGCAGGTCATGAAGGTGCTCACGCCTCGGGTGGCCGGCCGGGCCGAGGGCGGCCGCGTGGCCGCCGCGGTGCGGGCGGCGCTGGCCGGCTGAGCCCGGCCTGCCGGCCGACCCCGACGCGTCAGGGGCTCGCGCTCGAGGACGCGCGCGTGCTCGACGACGCGCGGGCGCTCGTGGTGGCGTGCGCGCCCGCCGTCGGGCTCTTCGAGGTGGTCGGCGTCGTGCTCGGGCTCGGCGTCGGGTCGTGGCTCGGCGACGGGGTCGGCGACGGCGACTTCGAGGGGCTCGGCGAGCCCGACGGCGAGCCGGACGCCGACGGCGAGGCCGAGGACGAGGGGCTCGGGCAGTCGGTGGGGCTCGCCCCCGGCGACGGGGTGCCGGTGGCGGCCGGGCTCGCCGACCCGGACGGCGAGGCGCCCGGGCTCGGGCAGGAGCCCGGCGGCGGGGGCGGGGTGATCGTGCCGATGCCGTCGAGCGGGCGCAGGTCGAAGTGGGTCGGCGGGGTGCCCTCGAGGGCGCCGAGCATCGCCATCTTCCAGATCGGCCCGGGCAGCGTGGAGCCCCACACCTGCGGGTAGTAGTGGCCCCCGATCGTCACGTTCTGCATCGGGTAGCGCGCCGCGCCGCGGGGGTCGTAGGTGGCGACGGCCGCGGCGAGGTCCGGGGTGAACCCGACGAACCACACCGACGCCGAGCTGTTCGTGGTGCCCGTCTTGCCGGCGGCGTCGCGGCCGAGCGACATGGCCTGCCCGGTGCGGCCGGGCAGCGGCCCGTCGACGACCTGCTTGAGGACGGCGGCGACGGAGTCGGCGACGGGGCGCGAGATCGTGCGCTTGCAGTCGGCCTGCGGGACGGCGAGCTTCTGGCCGTCGCGCGTCTCCACCGAGAGGATCGCGGTGGGCTGGCACAGGGTGCCGTGGTTGGCGAACACGCCGTAGGCCGAGGCCATGCCGAGCGGGGTGACCTCGTCGACGCCGAGGGTGAAGTTGGGCACCCGCAGCAGCGAGGAGCCGTCGCCCCGGCGCAGGCCCGCCTTCTCGGCCATGTCGGCCGCGGCGCACTGGGTGGTCTGCTGCTCGAGCGCCATGAAGTAGGTGTTCACCGAGTAGGCGGCGCCCTGGAGCATGTTGAAGGTGCCGGAGCTCGTGGAGTTGTGGATGGTCACCGGCGCGTAGGGCGCCCCGGTGTCGCAGTTCTTGAACCCGTCGAAGGTGTTGACCGACGGCGCGTCGATGTAGTCGTAGGGCGAGATGTTCTGCGCGAACGCCGCGGCCATCGTGAACGCCTTGAACGTCGAGCCGGCCTGGGCGCCGAGGCTGCCGCCGTACTGCGTGCCGACGTTGAAGTTGTACGTGGTGTGGCCGATGCCCTTGACGCCCCACGTGCGGTTCTCGGCCATGGCCACGATCTGGCCGGTGCTCGGCTGCACCATGCTGATCGCGGCGATCTTGCGGCTCGGGTCCTTCGGCGGGACGTACTTGTCGACGGCGCGCTGCGCGGCCCGCTGCGCCTTGGGCTGCAGCGTGGTGCGGATGATGAGGCCGCCGCGGTTGAGCAGCGCCTCGCGGTCGGCCGGCGTCTTGCCGAACGCGGGGTCGGTCTTGAGCAGGCGGTAGACGTAGTCGCAGAAGTACGGGGCGTAGGACGTCGTGCACCCGTTGTGGGGGACCGAGGGCTTGAGGAACGTCTTGGTGGGCACCGCCGACGCCGCGGTGGCCTGCGCCTGGGTGATGTAGCCCATCTCCACCATGCGCGTCAGCACCTGCTTGCGGCGGTACTGCGAGGACTTCGGGTTGCGGGTGGGGTCGTAGGCGACCGGCTGCTGCACCGCGCCGGCGAGGGTCGCGGCCTCCACCAGGGTGAGCTGGTTGGCGTGCTTGGAGAAGTACCGGCGCGCGGCGGCCTCGACGCCGTAGGCGCCGGCCCCGAAGTAGGCGATGTTGAGGTAGCGCTCGAGGATCTGCGCCTTGGTCAGCTCGCGCTCGAGGGCGAGGGCGTAGCGCATCTCCTTGAGCTTGCGGGTGACCGAGCGGGCGCGGGCGGCCGCGGCCTCCTCCGGGGTGGCCGCGGACTCGACGAACACGTTCTTCACGTACTGCTGGGTGAGGGTGGACCCGCCCTGCACGACGCCGCTGCCGCCGGCGTTGCCGATGAGCGCGCGGGTGAGGCCGCGCAGGTCGACGCCGCGGTGCTCGTAGAAGCGGCCGTCCTCGATCGCCACGATGGCCTGCTGCATCACCGGCGCGATCTTCGACAGCGGCACCTCGATGCGGTTCTGCTCGTAGATCGTCGCGATCGTGGTGCCGTCCGCGGCGAGGATGATGGAGCGCTGCGGCAGCGGCGGCGTGGTCAGCTGGTCGGGCAGCGCCTGGAAGTCCTCGAACGCGGTGCGCGCCGCGACGCCGGCGCCGCCGACGAAGGGCAGCGCCGTGCCGGCGATGACCACGCCGGCGACCATGCTCACGACGACGAACAGCGCGATGCGCGCGGTGGTGGCGGGCAGGCCGTGGCGGCGCCGCGGAGCCGGCTCCGGGGGGGCCACGCGCACGGCCGGCGCGGGGTGCTGGGGCTCTGACATGGCCTGACGAGGGTACGTCGGGAAGCGGCCCACCACCCACTCCGCACCGCGGCCGTGACCGTGCCGCAGCCCGCGTGCGGTCCGCAGGTGGCCGGTCCGGCGTCCGTCCATGGCACGAAATAACTACCAGATATGGTCAAGTCGAGCCTGACTCCCCGATCTTGATGTGCGTAGCGTCACCGTGTCGGCGCGACGGCGCGCCGGCGGCGTCGACGGCGCAAGACCGGGGCCGGTGCCGGGGGCTGGGGCTCTGACCTGCGTCGCAGCGTGGACGAGCGTGTGGGGGTGAGCTCCAGCGATGACCTGGACACCGGACTGGACCACGTCGGCGGCGTGCCGGTCGAGCGACCCGGACGCGCTGTTCGTCCAGGGGGCCGCGCAGAACCGCGCCAAGGCGATCTGCCTGTCGTGCAGCGTGCGCACCGAGTGCCTCGCCGACGCCCTCGACAACCGGATCGAGTTCGGCGTCTGGGGCGGGATGACCGAGCGCGAGCGCCGGGCCCTGCTGCGGCGGCGGCCGCAGGTCACCTCGTGGCGCCGCCTGCTCGAGACCGCGCGCGAGGAGTACGACGTCACCGTGGTCGACCTCAGCGACCACGCCCAGGACCCGCGCGTCGCCTCCTGACCCGCGCTCGCGGCCGGCGGCTCGCGGCCCCGGTCACTGCACCGCCAGCGACTCCCCGATCTCGCGCAGGCCGGTGAGGTCGACGACGTCCCCGGCCAGGGCCGGCACGGCCGCCACCGCGACGCCGCGGTGGGCGCTGGTGAACCGCTCGGCCAGCCGGCGCTGACGGGCCAGCGTGGCGACCCGGTCGGCGTGGATGCGCAGCAGCGCGGCGGTCACCGACGTCCCCGAGCCGGACTCCAGCCGGGTGGCCGCGGCCTGCGCGGTCGCGGCGTCGAGGTCCGGCACGGCGGTGGTGGCCACCCGGTTGAGCACCAGCCCCGCCAGCGGCATGTCGTCGCCCTCGAGCCGCTCGACGAAGTAGGAGGCCTCGCGCAGCGCGTCGCGCTCGGGCGCGGCCACCACGAGGAAGCGGGTGTCCGGCGCCTGGAGCATGGCGAAGGTGTCGTCGGCCCGCTGCCGGAAGCCGCCGAAGAGCGTGTCCACCGAGCCCACGAAGGTCTGGACGTCGGTGAGCACCTGGCCGCCGATGATCTTGCTCAGCACCGAGGTGAACATGCCGAACCCGGCGGTGATCACCTTGAGGTAGGCCTTGCCGCCCGCCTTGGCCGGCGCCGCGAGCAGCCGGATGAACCGCCCGTCGAGGAAGGAGCCGAGCCGCCTCGGTGCGTCGAGGAAGTCCAGCGCCGACCGCGACGGCGGCGTGTCGACCACGATGAGGTCCCACGCGTGCTCGGTCTCGGCCCGCCCGCGCAGCTGGCCGAGCTTCTCCATGGCCATGTACTCCTGCGTCCCGGCGAACGAGCTCGACAGCGACTGGTAGAAGGGGTTGGCCAGGATCGTCGCGGCCCGCTCCGGGTCGGCGTTGGACTCGACGAACTCGTCGAACGTCCGCTTCATGTCCAGCATCATCGCCGCGAGCGTGCCCTCGCCCCGGACGCCGTCGACCGGCCGCGGGTCGTTGTCGAGCTCGGTGAGCCCGAGCGACTGCGCCAGCCGGCGGGCCGGGTCGATCGTGAGCACCACGACCCGCCGTCCGCGCTCCGCGGCGCGCAGCCCGAGGGCGGCCGCCGTCGTCGTCTTGCCGACGCCGCCCGAGCCGCAGCACACGATGACCCGCACCTCGCGGTCGTCGAGCAGGGAGTCGACGTCGAGGCTGCGGCTGCGCGGGACCACCTCGCGCGCGTTCATCCGAACCCCTGTCCGCGCAGCGACTCCGCGAGGTCGTAGAGGGCGCCGACGTCGATCCCGTCCGGGAGGAACGGCAGCTCGTAGGTGGGGCGCTCGAGCTCCTCGAGCGTGTCGCGGCTGCGCTGCTCGAGCGCCACCCGCTCCGCGTGGTCGGCCGCCTCGGCGAGCAGCGCCGAGACGACGTCGTCGGTGGTGACGGCGCCCCGGGCGGTGGACAGCCAGCCGGCGGAGGTGACGACGTCGACCTTCTCGAGGTCGGCAGCCACGGCGGCCGCGTCGAGCTTGCCCTTGCGCGCCTTGGTCTGCGCCGAGGCCGACAGCAGCGGGCGGCGCACCTGGTTGACGATGACGCCGCCCACGGGGAGGTCGGCCTCCAGGAGGTCGCGGATGCCGTCGGCGGTCTCCTGCACCGGCATCTCCTCCAGCAGCGTGACGAGGTGCACGGCCGTGAGCGGCGAGGCGATCACCTCCATCACGGCGTCGGCCTGCGAGCGGATGGGGCCGGTGCGCGCCAGCCCGGCCACCTCGGTGTTGACGTTGAGGAAGCGGGCGATGCGCCCGGTGGGCGGCGCGTCCATGACGACGGCGTCGTAGACGTGGCGTCCGTCCTTCTTGCGCCGCACCGCCTCCTTGGTCTTGCCGGTGAGCAGCACGTCGCGCACGCCCGGCGCCACGGTGGTGGCGAAGTCGATGGCGCCCATGCGGCGCAGGGCCGTGCCCGCACGGCGCAGGTTGTAGAACATCTCGAGGAACTCGACGAGCGCCTCCTCGGGGTCGATGGCCAGCGCGTGCACCTCGCCGCCCCCGGGCGCCACGGCCACGCGCCGCTCCTCGTAGGGCAGCGGTGGCACGTCGAAGAGCTGGGCCAGGCCCTGGCGCCCCTCCACCTCCACCACGAGCACCCGGCGTCCGCCCGTGGCCAGCGCCAGCGCGAGCGCCGAGGCGACGGTGGTCTTGCCGGTGCCGCCCTTGCCCGACACGACGTGCAGCCGGACGCCGTCCCACTCGGGCCGCGGCACGGCACGGTCGGCGTCGGTGGGCACGGGGTCGAGCGTAGAGGCCCGGGCACCGGCTGGCAGGCCGGTCCCCGGGGCGCGGGCGACGCGACGGCCCTGACGGCCTAGGGTCGCCCCATGACGACGTGGGAGTACGCGACCGCACCGCTGCTGGTCCACGCGACCCAGCAGATCCTCAACACCTGGGGCGAGGACGGCTGGGAGCTGGTGCAGGTGGTGCAGGGCCCCAGCCCCGACCAGCTCGTGGCCTACTTCAAGCGACCGAAGGGCTGAGGCCGATGTCCGCAGTGGAGGACCGCCTCGCCGGCCTGGGCCTCACCGTGCCGGACGTCGTGCCGCCGGTGGCCGCCTACGTCCCGGCGGTGCGCAGCGGGTCCTACGTCTACACCTCGGGCCAGCTGCCGATGGTCGACGGCGCGATGGCGCACACCGGCAAGGTCGGCGCGGACGTCACCCCGGAGCAGGCGGTGGAGCTCGCCGCCACGTGCGCGCTCAACGCCATCGCCGCGGTGAAGTCCGTGGTGGGCGACCTCGACCGCGTCGTGCACGTCGTGAAGGTCGTCGGCTTCGTCGCCAGCGACCCGGGCTTCACCGGCCAGCCGGGCGTCGTGAACGGCGCGAGCCAGCTGCTCGGGACGGCCTTCGGGGACGCCGGGGTGCACGCGCGCTCGGCCGTCGGCGTCGCCGCGCTGCCGCTGGACGCGGCCGTCGAGGTCGAGATGATCGTCGAGGTCGCCGACTGAGCGCGACGCCCGAGCCGGGCCGGGTCGAGATGCCCCGGCTGCCCTCGCGGATGCGCGAGCGCGCCGAGGCGCTGGCGCGCGGGCAGGCCTCGTGGCAGCCCCCGGAGCCCCGCGACGCCGCCACGGTGTGCCTGCTGCGCGAGGCGGCGGCCGGCCTCGAGGTGTTCGTGCTGCGCCGCACCACGGCGATGGCCTTCGCGGCGGGCATGCACGTCTACCCCGGCGGCGCGGTCGAGGCCTCCGACGACGACGTGCCCCTCGCCGGCCGCGCCGACCTCGCGGCGGTCGGACGCCGTGTGAGCAGCCCCCGGCCCGGCGCCCTGCTGGCCGCTGCGGCGCGCGAGACGTTCGAGGAGTGCGGGGTGCTGCTGGCCCTCGGGCCCGACGGCGCCGCGGCGACCCCGGACGAGGGGCTCGAGCACGACCGCGCGGCACTGGTCACGGGCGACGTCGGCTTCGCCGCGCTGCTGGCCCGGCGCGGCCTCGTGGTGGACGACACCGCGGTCGTGCCGTTCGCGCACTGGGTCACCCCCGAGGTGGAGGACCGCCGCTACGACACCCGCTTCTTCATGGCCGCCGTCCCGGGCGGGCAGTCCGCCCGGCACGTCGGCGGCGAGTCGGAGGTGTCGGCGTGGTGGCGCCCGCAGGACGCGCTGACGGCGTACGACGCCGGCTCCATGGCGATGCTGCCGCCCACCCGCGCCGTGATGCACCTGCTGGCGGCGTGCGACGACGTCGCCACCGCGCTGCGCCGCGCGGCCGCCGCACCCGTGGTGCCGTTGATGCCCGCCCCCGTGCTGGGGGCCGCCGGCGAGGTCGAGTGGCGCATGGTCGACGCACGCACCCGGGCGGTGCTCGACCTCGGTGAGGAGCCCGCGGGCAGCGAGTCCGACGGCGTCGGCCCGGAGCCGGTGTGAGCGGCACGCCCGTTCCGCTGGGCGACGGCCGGCCGTGGACCGGCGGGCGGGCGACGGCGTACGCGGTGTGCGTCCTGGCGCCCAACCCGGGCCCGATGACGCTCGAGGGCACCAACACCTGGGTGCTGGCCGACGCCGGATCCGATGCGGTGGTGCTGGTCGACCCGGGCCCCGCGCTGCCCCGGCACGTCGAGGCCGTCGCGGCCGAGGTGGGGCACCGCCGGGTGGCCCGCATCCTGCTCACCCACGGCCACCCGGACCACGCCGAGGGGGCCGCGCAGTTCGCCGGCCGGTTCCGCGCCCCGGTCGCAGCCCTCGACCCGGCGCACCGGCTCGGCGACGAGGGCCTCGTGGGCGGCGACGTCGTGGCGGCGGCCGGCGTGGAGATCGAGGTGGTCGCGACGCCCGGGCACACCGCCGACTCGCTCACCTTCCGCCTGCGCGAGGACGGCGCGCTGCTCACCGGCGACACGGTGCTCGGGCGCGGCACCACGGTGGTGGCGCACCCGGAGGGACGCCTGGAGGACTACCTCGCGTCGCTGCGGCGGCTGGGCGACCTCGCCGCCGGCGACCGCCACGTGGTGCTGCCGGGGCACGGCCCCGCGCTCGAGGACGCGGCCGCGGCGGCCGCGGCCTACCTCGACCACCGCCGCGAGCGGCTCGAGCAGGTGCGCGCGGTGCTCGAGGCGGGCGCCGTCACCGCCGACGACGTCGTCGCCGAGGTCTACGCCGACGTCCCCCGCGCGGTGTGGCCGGCCGCCCGGCTCTCCGTGCTCGCGCAGATCGCGTACCTGCGCGGCGAGTGACGCGACCGCCTGACAGGCGGTGGGCCGCTCAGCGCGCGCGGCGCTGGAGGCGCTCGACGTCGATGAGCACGACCGAGCGCGACTCGAGCCGCAGCCACCCGCGCGAGGCGAAGTCGGCCAGCGCCTTGTTGACCGTCTCGCGGGAGGCGCCGACGTACTGCGCGAGCTCCTCCTGCGTCATGTCGTGCGACACGTGCAGGCCGTCGGGCTGCGACTGGCCGAAGCGCTCGCCGAGGTCGAGCAGCGCCTTGGCGACGCGACCCGGGACGTCGGAGAACACGAGGTCGGCCAGCGCCTCGTTGGTGCGGCGCAGCCGCTGGGCGAGCGCCTGGAGCAGCGCCTCGGCCACCTCGGGCCGGCCCGTGAGCCACGGGCGCAGCGCGGCGTGGCCGAGGCCGAGCACGGTGACGTCGGTGAGCGCGGCCGCCGTCGCGGTGCGCGGACCCGGGTCGAACAGGGAGAGCTCGCCGAACATCTCCCCCTCGCCCATGATCGCCAGCAGCGTCTCGCGGCCGTCGTTGGCCGCGTGGACGAGCTTGATCTTGCCGTCGGTGACGACGTAGAGCCGGTCGCCCGGGTCGCCCTCGGCGAAGAGGATGTCGCCCTTGAGCAGGCGGCGCTCCTCCATCGACGACTTGAGCGCCGCCGCGGCCTCGACGTCGAGTGCGGCGAACAGCGGTGCGCTCATGAGCACGTCGTCCACGTGCGGTCCTCTCTGGGGCGGCCGCGCAGGCGGCAGGTCCGACGCGCACAGTGTGGCGCATCCCACGCCGCGCGCGGTCAGGACTCCCCGGTTGCGCCGCCGCGTGGCGGACGCGGGTGCGCGGGACGGCCCGGGCTCAGGCGCCCATCGTCCGGCGCAGGGGGTCGTCCGGGAGGATCTGGAGCGCGAGCAGCGGCTGCTCGCGGTAGCGCGCGATGAGCTCGTCGGTCACCAGGTCGATGCGGCGGTGCAGCTCGCGGCGGTAGTCCGAGAGCTCCTCCTCGGCGTCGGCCAGGTCCTCCTCGAGCCGCGCCATCGCCAGCTCGTCGGACCGGTCCACCTGGCGGGCCCACACCTCGGCGAGGTCGGGCAGCGGCGGGATGTCGTCCACGGGGCGCACGTCGAGGTGGGCCAGCCGCCCCACCGACGACCGGGCGTCGGAGAGCACCCGGGTGAGGTCGGCCACCGGCGTCCCCTCCGGCAGGTGCGAGCGCACGACGTCGAGCCGGGCCTGGATGATCCGGCGCCAGTACGAGACCCGGGTCTCCTCGTCGCCGAGCTCGGAGCGCAGGCCGCGCAGGTCTCCCAGCGACAGGCTGTCGTAGACGGCGTCGCGCTCCGGGGGCGGCGCCGCGGCCCGGGCCGCCTTGCGGGCGGCACGGCGCTCCTTGGCCAGCCGGGCCCGCTCCTCGGGGGTGATCGCCGTGGCCGGCTCGGGTGGAGCGCCGGGTGCGTCGAGCCCGGTCCTGCGCTGCGCGGGCACCGTCTGCTGCGTGGGCACGGCGGCGGGCCGCCCGCCCGTGCTGCTCATGACCGCCTCCCTCGCCGGCGATCTGCCCCGCGCCGACCCGGCCAGGCTAGGAGTTCTGCCGGGCCGGAGGCCCGCCGAGCGCCGATTCCGGGGTGTCGCGAATCCGACACCCGGATGGCTCAAGCCCCGCGCTCGTGCGGTGAGGGGCCGGCTCGGGCTGCCTCGTCGCGGGACCGCGGCGTCGGGAGGCCGACGTAGGCTGAGCGCGCGATGACGACAGCCGAGCTCACCACGCCCACGGGCGAGACCCGGACGGCGCTGGTGCGCCGCGCCCGGCGGATGGACCGCGTCCTGGCCGACACCTATCCGGACGCGCGCTGCGAGCTGGACTTCACCAGCCCGCTCGAGCTGCTCGTCGCCACCATCCTCTCCGCGCAGACCACGGACCGCCGGGTCAACCTCGTCACCCCGGCCGTCTTCGCCCGCTACCCGGACGCCGCGGCGTACGCCGCCGCCGACCGCGACGAGCTCGAGGAGCTCATCCGCAGCACCGGGTTCTTCCGCAACAAGGCCACCTCGCTGATCGGCCTGGGCCAGGCCCTCGTCGAGCGCTTCGACGGCGAGGTCCCGGGCCGCCTGCGCGACCTGGTGACCCTGCCCGGCGTCGGGCGCAAGACGGCCAACGTGGTGCTGGGCAACGCGTTCGGGGTCCCCGGCATCACGGTGGACACCCACTTCGGCCGGCTGGTCCGCCGGTTCGGCTGGACCGAGCAGACCGATCCGGACAAGGTCGAGGCCGAGGTCGGCGCGCTCATCGCGCGCAAGGACTGGACCATGCTCAGCCACCACGTCATCTGGCACGGCCGCCGGCGCTGCCACGCGCGCAAGCCGGCGTGCGGGGCGTGCCCGCTGGCGCGGCTGTGCCCGTCCTACGGCGAGGGCCCCACCGACCCGCTCGAGGCCGCGGCGCTGGTCACCACCGAGGGTCGGCTGTGACCGGCCCCGCCCCGGCCGCGCCCCGGGGCCGGTCGTGCTGAGCGACGCCGCGGACCCCGTCGTCCCGGACCTCCCCGACTGGATGCGGCCGGTGCTCGACGTGGCCCGCACCGTCACCGCCGAGCAGCTCTCCCGGTTCGTGCCGCCGGCCGAGGGCGGGCGGCAGTCCGCCGTCCTCGTGCTCTTCGGGGAGGGCTCCACCGGTCCGGACCTGCTGCTCATCGAGCGCGCGGCCACGGTCTCGAGCCACGCCGGTCAGCCGGCGTTCCCCGGCGGGGCGGTCGACGACACCGACGCCGACGTCGTGGCCGCGGCGCTGCGCGAGGCCCAGGAGGAGACCGGGCTCGACCCGTCCGGGGTCGCCGTCGTGGCCACGCTGCCCCCGCTGTGGCTGCCGCCGAGCGGGTTCGTCGTCACCCCCGTGATCGGGTGGTGGCGGCACCCCTCGCCGGTGGGCGTGGTCGACCCGGGCGAGGTCGAGCGCGTCGTGCGCGTGCCCCTCGACGAGCTGCTCGACCCCGCGCACCGGGTCTCCGTCCGCCATCCGTCCGGCTACCTCGGCCCCGGGTTCGCCGTGCAGGGCCTGCTCGTGTGGGGCTTCACGGCGCTCGTGCTCTCCCGCCTGTTCACCCTGTGCGGCTGGGACCGGCCGTGGGACGCCGACGTCGTCGTCGACCTGCCGGCCCGATGAACCTCGTCGACCTCCTCCTCGTCGTCCTCGTGGCGCTCTCGGTCTGGACCGGCTGGCGCAACGGGCTCGTGGCCGGCGTGCTGTCCTTCGCCGGGTTCCTGGGCGGGGCGCTGGCCGGCGCCACCCTGGCCCCGCACCTCGTGGGCGGTCTCGACGGGTTCCTCGCCGCGGCCCTGGGCATCGGGATCGTGGTGGTGTGCGCGGGCATCGGCAACGCGCTGATGTCGGTGCTGGCCCGGTGGATCCGCTCCCGCGTCACCTGGCGCCCGGCCCGGCTGGTCGACTCGGTGGGCGGCTCGGTGTTCGGCGTTCTGTCGGTGCTGCTGCTCGCGTGGGTGATGGCCTCGGCGCTCGTGGTGGTGCCGCTGGGCCCGGTGTCCTCCGAGCTGCGCGGCTCACGGGTGCTCGACGGCGTCGACCACGTGCTGCCCGGTACGGCCAAGGACTGGGTGAGCGGGCTGCGCTCGGCGCTGGACTCCACCGGCTTCCCCGAGGCGTTCGGCGGCTTCTCGCTCGACCCCCTCATCCCCGTCGCGGCCCCGGACCCGGCGCTGCTCAAGGTCCCCGCGGTGCGCGCGGCGTGGGGCTCGCTGGTCAAGGTGGAGGGGATGGCCGCCGCGTGCGGCACGCAGGTGGACGGCTCGGGCTTCGTCTACGCCCGCGACCACGTGATGACCAACGCCCACGTGGTCGCCGGGCTCCTCGACCCCGTCGTGCTGGTGCGCGGCGTGGGCGAGCGGTGGCAGGCCCGCGTCGTCTACTTCGACCCCGACATCGACGTCGCGGTGCTCTACGTGCCGGGCCTGGACGCGCCCTCGCTCGGCTTCGCCCCGCCCGCGTCGCGCGGGGACGCGGCCGTGGTGGCCGGGTTCCCGGGCGGCGGCGCCCTCGACGCCTCGGCCGCGCGAATCCGCGGCACGATCACGGCCCGCGGCAGCGACATCTACGGGCGCGGCACGGTCACGCGCGAGGTGTACTCCGTGCGCGGCACGATCCGGCCGGGCACCTCCGGCGGCCCGCTGCTCGACCCGCAGGGCCGGGTCGACGGCGTCGTGTTCGCGGCGTCCGTGCAGGACCCGGACACCGGCTACGCGCTCACCGCGGCCCAGGTGTCCTCGGCGGCCACCGCGGGGGCCCGGGCCACCCGTGAGGTGGCCACCGGGTCGTGCGCCACCCGCTGAGCCGCTCGGCGCGTCGGCGTCCCGGTCAGGTCTGGCCGATGTCGCTGGAGGCCAGCCCCTCCTGCCAGGCGCGGGAGGCGGCGTCGTGGCCGTACTCGGACTCCAGCCGCTCCCACAGGCTGCGCAGCGCAGCCGGGCCCTCGGGCGCGGTCGCGGCCACCAGCGCCACGAGCTCGTCGTGCTCCGGGCCCGCCGACCTGCGCAGCTCGTCCGCCATGGGCACCTCCCGGGGTCCGCTCCCCACTGTAGGTGCGGTCCCGGGCTGCCGCAGGGGCGTGCGCGGGCGCCGTCGGAGGGCGGACGCCGGGGGTCAGCCGGGCAGGGCCGCCAGCGAGTCGCGCTGCTGGGCCACGAACTGCCCGATCGCGGCGGTGTCGGCCGCCGAGAACGACGAGCGCTGGCTCACCCAGACCACGCTGAGGTAGCGCCCCTTGACCTGCACCGTGGCGCTCGACCACAGGGTCACGCGGGTGCTGCCCTGCTGGGCCGACCACCGCGCGACGACGGCGCGGCCGGAGACCCCGGACTGCGTCGGGATCGCGTCGCTGCTGGTCACGGTCTGCGTGGCCGGGGAGCCGGCGACGGTGACCGTGACACCGCGGCAGCTCGCCGAGTTGCGGGTGAACTCCGCGAGGGCCGCCCGGGCCGCCGCGGGGGAGCGGTAGGCGACCGCCTCGATCGACAGCCCGGTCGACTGGCCGGCCTGGTCGAGCGTCCACTGACGCCGCGCGACCCGGTCCTTCTCGCTCGCGTAGGAGTCCGAGCACCAGCCGTCGAGGGTGGCCTGCCCGGTGACGGAGTCGCCGTTCGGGATCAGCGTCATGGCCATGCCCTGGGGCAGCAGCGCGTCCGTGGGCACCAGGCTCTCCAGCGCCGCCGCGTCGCCGGTGGCGGCGGGAGTGGGCGACGCCGACGGTGCCGACGACGAGCCCTGCCCGCCGGGTGCCGTCGGCGTCGCGCCGACCGCCGGGCCGCCGTCGTCGCCCGGGCCGGCGATCGCGCCCGGGCGCAGGTCGGAGTCGCCGCGGGCGTTCCACACGAGCACGCCCGCCACCGCGGCGATGAGCAGCGCGAACGCCGCGACGCCGGCGATGAGCCCGGCGCTCGAGCGCCGTCGGACCGGGTCGGCGGCAGCGGCGGAGCCCACGGTCTCGTAGCCGCCCAGCGGCGGGACGAAGGCCGGGTCCGGCCCCGCGTCACCGCTCGGGGGTGCCGGGGGGACCCAGGTGGGCGGTCCGCCGACCGGCTGGGTGGTGCGGTCGACCACCTGCGTGTCGACGGCGTCGACCGGCAGCGCCAGGGTGTCGTGCCGGACGTCGCCGGCCGTCGTGTCCTCGGGCTGCTGGGGCGCCCACACCGAGAGCGGGTCGCCCGCCGCGGCGGCGGGAGGGGTGGCGCCGTCCTCGACCACGTGCGCCGTCGCGGCGCCGTCGTACGGCCGGGTGTGCTCGGTCCAGCGCTGCCCGTCCCACCAGCGCACCAGCCCGCTCGCCTGCGGGTCGGGGTACCAGCCTGCGTCCGGCATGTCGTCCTTCGCTGCGAGGGCCCGGCCGGCGCCGACCACGGACGCGGTCGCGGCCCGGACCTGTGACGTCCAGTGTCTCAGGCGGTCGGCAGGGCGCCCAGCCACGGCAGCAGGGCCGCATCCAGGGCCTGCGGCGCCTCCTCCTGCGGGAAGTGCCCGACGCCCTCGAGGTCGACCCGGGTGTAGGCCCCGCCGGCGTAGGACTCGGAGCCGTCGACGCTGCGGGCGAGCACGGCGCGGTCGCCGACGCCGTGCACCTGGAGCACCGGCACCGCGACCGGGGCCGCCACCGCGGCCAGGAACCGGCGCCCGTCGCGGCGGGGGATCGAGCGCACCGCCCAGCGGTGCGACTCGATCGAGCAGTGGGCGGTGTTGGGCACGAGCATCGCCGCGCGGTAGGTGGCGGCGGTGGCCTCGTCCGGCCAGTCGGAGCCCGACCAGCGGCGCAGCAGCGTCTCCACGAGCGCGGCGTCGTCGCGGGTGAGCTGCCGCTCGGGCACCCACGGCCGCTGGAAGCCCAGCACGTACCGGGCCAGCCGGCGCTGCTCGCGGTCGGAGAGCAGGGCGCTACGCAGCACGGCGGGGTGCGGCATGCCCACGGGGACGATCGCGCGGACCACCTCGGGGTGGGTCGCGGCCAGGGTCCACGCGACCAGGCCGCCCCACCCGTGCCCCACCACCACCGCGTCCGCCTCGCCGAGGGTGCGGATCAGGCCGGCGACGTCGTCGGCCAGGGTGAGCGGGTCGTAGCCGTGCGGTGTGTGGTCGCTGCCGCCGTAGCCGCGCAGGTCGACGGCGACCGCGCGGTAGCGGTCGCCGGCCAGCGAGCGCAACTGGTGGCGCCAGGTCCACCAGAACAGCGGGAAGCCGTGCAGGAGGACGACGAGCGGGCCGTCACCGGCCTCCACGAGGTGGAACCGGCAGGCGTTCGCGGTGACGTCGCGATGGGTCCACGGTCCGTCGGCCCGCACGACGTCGTTCGGGTCCGGGAGCACGGCGGGCTGACCTACCCGACGTCGGGGGTGCTGCGCTGCAGGACGGCCTTGGTCTTGGCGATCGAGGCCTGGGTCAGCTCCGGGCCCTTCACCTTCTGGAGCCGGTTGCGGCCGAGCAGCGCGAGGATCCCGGTGACGACGAGCAGCAGCAGGGCGACGATGCCGAACCCGGCCCAGGTGGGCAGGCCGAGCGCCACCAGCACCCACGCGAGCGTGAGCAGCACGAAGATGAGGCCCAGGAACCCCAGCACCGCGGCGCCCACCAGCAGGCCGGTGCCCATGCCGGCGCTGCGCGCCGACTCGGCGAGCTCCGCCTTGACCAGCTCGATCTCGCCGCGCACCAGCGTGGAGATGTCCTCGCCCACGCCGGACACGAGGGACCCGAGCGTCTGCTTCTCCGCCATGTCCGGTCCTTCCTGTCCTGCCGAGTGGGGCCTCCGGCCAGGCTATCGACTGGGCGGCGGTTGCGCCCCGGCACCGTCGGAGACGTCCGGCAGGCCGTCGTCGTCGGAGTCGTCCGCGTCGTCCGCCAGGTCGTCCTCCCCGCCGGACCCGGCGTACGCGCGCCGGCGCAGGGCGAGCACGACCGAGGCGACGAGGGCCGCGAGGACCGACGCCGCGAGCACGCCGATCTTGGCCGAGGTCTCGCGCAGGGCGTCGTCCTCGAAGGCGAGCTCGGAGATCAGCAGCGACACGGTGAAGCCGATCCCGGCCAGCACGCCCACCGCCAGGACGTCGGCCCAGCGCAGCGACGCCGACAGCGACGCCCGGGTGAAGCGGGCCACCAGGCGGGCCCCGCCGTAGACCCCCAGCGGCTTGCCCAGCACCAGGCCGACGACGATCGCGACCGCCACGGGCTCGGTGATCGCGGAGGTCTCGAGCCCCACGAAGGTGACGCCGGCGGAGAAGAACGCGAACAGCGGCACGCAGACGCCGGCCGACAGCGGCCGGACGGCGTGCTCGTAGCGATCGGCCGGCGACGCCGCCTCGCCCGGATCCGGGCGCACCCGGGTGAGCAGCCCCAGCGCGACGCCGGCGACCGTGGCGTGCACGCCGCTGGCGTGCTCGAGGCCCCACACGACCAGGGCGAGCGGGACGTAGACGAGCCAGGTGTCCACGCGCATGCGCTGGAGCACGAACCACAGCGCCATGCCCAGCACCGAGAGCGCGAACGGCACCGCCGAGAACCCGTGGCTGTAGAACACGGCGATCACGAGGATCGCGCCGAGGTCGTCGACGACGGCGAGCGTGAGCAGGAACGCGCGCAGCGCCACTGGCAGCCGGGACCCCATGACGGCGAGCACGGCCAGGGCGAACGCGATGTCCGTCGCCATGGGGATGCCCCAGCCCAGGGCGTCGCGCGAGTCGCCCATGACGCTGACCGTGACGGCGTAGAGGATCGCCGGCACCGCCATGCCGCACAGCGCGGCGACGACGGGGACGACGGCCTGGGAGGCGTCCTTGAGCGTGCCGAGCACCAGCTCGTGCTTGAGCTCGAGTCCCGCGACGAAGAAGAACACCGCGAGCAGGCCGTCCGCGGCCCACACGGACAGCGGCAGGTCGAGGTGCAGCGCCGCCGGGCCCACGACGGTCTGGGTCAGCTCGTGGTAGCTGTCGCGCCAGGGGCTGTTGGCCCACACGAGCGCCAGCACGGCGGCCCCGAGCAGGAGGGCGCCGCCCACGGTCTCCTGCCGCAGCGCGGCGAGGACGTGCCGGCGCTCCGCGCGCGGCACCCGGCCGAAGACGACCTTGTCGGTCCCCACCACGCCTCCGTCGGTCGGTCGTCAGGGCGTCGTCGTACGACGCGCCGACCAGGCTTCCCGGCTCCCCGGTCCCAGCCTGTCACACCCCGGAGAAGCAGCAGGACGGGCCGCCCCCAGGGGCGGCCCGTCCTGTGCGGTGCGGTCCGGCGTCAGTCCTCGCTGGCGCTGCTGCTCGCGAGGCCCTCGCCGATGAGCGCCATGATCGCGGGGTCGGCCAGGGTGGTGGTGTCGCCCACGGCGCGGTTCTCCGCGATGTCGCGCAGCAGGCGCCGCATGATCTTGCCGGACCGGGTCTTGGGCAGCTCCGGCACGACGAGGATCTGGCGCGGCTTCGCGATCGGGCCGATCTCGTGCGCGACGTGGTTGCGCAGGTCCTTGGCGACGTCGTCGACCGGTGCGACGCCCTGCCGCAGGATCACGAACGCCACGATGCCCTGGCCGGTCGTGTCGTCGGTGGCGCCCACCACGGCGGCCTCGGCCACCGACGGGTGCGAGACGAGGGCCGACTCCACCTCGGTGGTGGAGATGCGGTGGCCGGAGACGTTCATGACGTCGTCCACGCGGCCGAGCAGCCAGATGGCGCCGTCGTCGTCGAGCTTGGCACCGTCGCCGGCGAAGTAGAGGCCCGGCCAGCGCGACCAGTACGTGTCGACGTAGCGCTGGTTGTCGCCCCAGATGCCGCGCAGCATCGAGGGCCACGGCTCGGTGAGCACGAGGTAGCCGCCGCCGCCGTTGCCCACCGCGTGGGCCTCGTCGTCGACGACCTGCGCGCTGATGCCGGGCAGGGGGCCCATGGCCGAGCCGGGCTTGGTGGCGGTGACGCCGGGCAGCGGGCTGATCATCATGGCGCCGGTCTCGGTCTGCCACCACGTGTCGACGATCGGGCAGCGGTCGCCGCCGATGACGCGGCGGTACCACATCCACGCCTCGGGGTTGATCGGCTCGCCGACCGACCCGAGCACGCGCAGCGAGGACATGTCGAACTTCGCCGGGATGTCCTCGCCCCACTTCATGAACGTGCGGATCGCGGTGGGCGCGGTGTAGAGGATCGACACCTTGTACTTCTCGACCAGCTCCCAGAACCGGCCGTTGTGCGGGGTGTCGGGCGTGCCCTCGTACATGAGCGAGGTGGAGCGGTTCGCCAGCGGCCCGTAGACGACGTAGGAGTGGCCGGTGACCCAGCCGATGTCGGCCGTGCACCAGAACACGTCGGTGTCGGGCTTGAGGTCGAACACGTTGCGGTGGGTGAAGGCGGCCTGGGTGAGGTAGCCGCCGGTGGTGTGCAGGATGCCCTTGGGCTTCCCGGTGGTGCCCGAGGTGTAGAGGATGAACAGCGGGTGCTCGGCGTCGAAGGCCTGCGCCTCGTGCGTGGCGGGCTGGGCGTCGACGAGCTCGTGCCACCAGGTGTCGCGCTCGGTCCACTCGATGTCCGACTGCCCCGTGCGCTTGACGACGAGGACGTTCTTCACCGAATGCGTCTGCGCCACTGCCTCGTCGACGGCGGGCTTGAGCGCCATCGGCTTGCCCTTGCGGTTGCCGCCGTCGGCGGTGATGACCAGGACCGCCTCGGCGTCGTCGATGCGGCTGCGCAGCGCCTCGGCCGAGAACCCGCCGAAGACCACCGAGTGCACCGCGCCGATGCGGGCGCACGCGAGCATGGCGACCGCGGCCTCCGGGATCATCGGCAGGTAGATCGCGACCCGGTCGCCCTTGCCGACGCCGAGGGACTCGAGCGCGTTGGCTGCGCGGCACACCTCGTCGAGCAGCTGCGCGTAGGTGATCTCGCGGGTGTCGCCGGGCTCGCCCTCGAAGTAGAAGGCGACCTGGTCGCCGTGGCCGGCCGCGACGTGGCGGTCGACGCAGTTGACGGCGATGTTCAGGGTGCCGCCGTCGAACCACTTCGCGAAGGGGGCGTTGGACCAGTCGAGCGCCGTGTGCCACGGCGTCTCCCACTGGAGCTCGCGCGCCTGCTTCTCCCAGAAGGCGATCCGGTCCGCCTTGGCCTCGTCGTACATGGCGGCGGTGGCGTTGGCCTGCGCGGCGAAGTCCGCGGGCGGCGGGAACGCGCGGTCCTCCTGCGACAGGTTCTCGATGGCGTCGTGGCTCACGTCGCTCCTCGTCGGTGTGCGGGGCTGTCCCGGTGCGGTGACGGTCTCCTCACGTTCTACCTCACCGTGGGCGGCCGGGGGGAGGGGTCGGGGATACGGGTGCTGGGCCCCGGAGCCGCCCTACGGCCGCGGCTCCGGGACCCAGGCATGGGGTCAGCGGGGGGCGCCGGTGGGCAGCACCTGCCGCTTGAAGGTGGACGCCGTCACGCCGGCGGCCGAGGCGTACCAGGCGAGCAGGGCGGTGAGGATGCCGGCCCAGCCGCCGAGCTTGTGGATCGCGTCGCTGCCGGCGAACTCGCCGATCGTCAGGAGCAGGAAGGTGATCGAGAGGACGACGAACACCGAGATGAGGATCGGCGTGGTCTTGAGCGCGGCCAGCGTCATGTAGAGCGTGAAGATGGTCCACGCGAGCAGGAACACGCCGACGCCCTTGGCGGCGTCGGCGGCGGGCAGGTCGCCGGCGATGAACTTCACGAGCGCGGCGAACGAGAGCCAGAAGGCGCCGTAGGAGGTGAACGCCAGGGCGCCGAACGTGTTGTTCTTCTTGAACTCCCACATGCCCGCCAGCACCTGCGCGGTGCCGCCGTAGAAGAGCGCGAGCGGCAGGACGACGGCCGAGACGGTGGCCGGGAGGATGCCGGAGTTGAACGTGCTCAGCACGAACGTCGTGAGCGCGAACGCGGCCAGGCCGAGCGGGCCCGGGTCGGCGATGGAGGCGCTGTCGGACGCCGGGGCGGGAGCGGACGAGCGGTCGTTCTCGACGACGGTGGCCATGGAGGTCCTCCGAGAGTGGGGGCTTGTGACGCCCGTCACGCTAGGAGCGCCGGCACCGCCACCGAAGGGCTTCGCGCGCCGGTGCGCCTTGCGGTGCAACCGCGTCGACGGGCGGGGACCGGGCACCGCTCGTCGCACGACGAAGGGTCGGTCCGGCGCGACGAGCGGTCGGGCGGCGTCCGGCGGATGACGGGCGGGCCACCGTCGCGTGACGCGCGGGTGACGTCGTCAGCGGCGCAGGTCGAGCTCCTCGGGCGCGTGCAGCCGCACCATGGCCGCCGCCGCGGCGGACGGGTCGCGGTCGCGCGTGAGGACGGACACGACCACGGCGGTGACGAAGGCGAGCGGGACCGTCCATGCCGCCGGCTGGTCGAGCAGGGCGCCCACGAAACCGTCGAACGGACCGAGTGCGAGCACCAGCGACACCGCCACGAGAGCCGTGACGCCCCCGACGAGCAGCGCGGCCATCGCCCCGGACGTGCTCAGCCTCGGCCACCAGATCCCGAGCACGAGCAGGGGGCAGAAGGTGGACGCGGCCACGGCGAACGCGAGCGTGACGGTCTGCGCCAGGTCGAGGCGGCCGGCCGAGAGCGCGAGCACGAACGGCACGAGCACGGCGATGACGGCGCCGATCCGGAACCGGCGCACCCCGTCGCCGAGCTCGCGCCCGCGGCCGAGGAGGTCCTGGCTCAGCACCCCGGCGACCGACACCGACAGGCCGCTCGCGGTCGACAGGAACGCCGCGAACGCGCCGGCCGCGACCAGCGCCGACAGCGCCTCGCCGAGCCAGCCGTGGAACACCCGCCCCGGGAGCAGCAGGACGACGGTGTCCGACACCCCGGGCGTCGCGAGGTCCGGCGCGTACACGCGGCCGAGGGCGCCGAACACCGGCGGGAACAGGTAGAAGAGGCTGAGCAGCCCGAGCACCGAGAGCGTGGTGCGGCGCGCGGCCGCGCCGTCGGGGTTGGTGTAGAAGCGCACGAGCACGTGGGGCAGTCCCATCGTGCCGAGGAACGTGGCGAGCACGATCGAGTACGTCTTGTACACGGGGTAGTCGCGACCGCCGTACCCCGACAGCGGCGTCCCCCAGTCGCCGTTGGCGAACAGCGGCGCGCCGTCGTGGTACCAGGCGGCCACGAGCAGCACCGCCGGCAGCGCGATGGCGGCGAGCTTGAGCCAGTACTGGAACGCCTGGACGACGGTGATGGAGCGCATGCCGCCGGACGCGACCGTGATGCCCACGACGACCGCCACGAGCAGCGCGCCCACCCACTCGTTCGCGCCGGTCAGCGCGTGCAGGGTGATGCCGGCGCCCTGGATCTGCGGGAGCAGGTACAGCCAGCCGATCAGCACGACGAGCACGGACGACACCAGGCGCAGCCGCGGCGAGGCGAAGCGCATCTCGGCGAAGTCCGGCAGCGTGTAGGCGCCGGAGCGGCGCAGCGGCGCGGCGACCAGCACCAGCAGCACCAGGTAGCCGACGGTGTAGCCCACGGGGAACCACAGCATGTCGACGCCGTAGCTGAGCACGAGACCGGCGATGCCGAGGAACGACGCCGCCGAGAGGTACTCGCCCCCGATGGCGGAGGCGTTGACGAACGGGGTGACCGAGCGCGAGGCGACGAGGAAGTCCGACGTCGTGCGCGACACCCGGACGCCGAAGGTGCCCAGCACGCCGGTCAGCACCACGACGAGCAGGATCGCCGCGACCGGCCAGCCGCCGCTCATGACCTGTCGACCAGCTCGACGAACGCCGCCTCGTCGCGCTCGGACGCCCGCACGTAGCCCCAGGCGGCCAGGCAGATGCCGGGGAACACGAGCACCCCGAGCAGGATCCAGCCCAGCGCGAGGCCCCCCACGCGGGCCTCGCGCACGGCCGGGAAGGCCAGGAACACCAAGGGGATCGCGCCGAGCACCACGGCGGCGCCGAGCCCGACGATGAGCGCGAGCCGCAGCTGGGCCCGGCGCAGCGAGCGGATCATCGTGACGCCGAGCTCGGTCTGCTCGGTGACGTCGCGGCGCACCCCGCGACGGGGCGCCCCGCGGGCGGCGGCGGTGCGGGGGTGGGTGACGACGACCCTGCGGGGCGGCCGGTCCGGGGTGCTCACGGCGTCACCGCCCGGGCCGGGCGGCGCGCACCAGGCGGTCGCGCAGCTCGCGGGTGTGGCGGCGCGAGACGGCCAGGACGGCGTCGCCCACGCGCAGGCTCATCCGTCCGCCGTCGGAGCGCACCTCGTCGATGGCGTCCAGCGACACCAGCCAGCGGCGGTGGATGCGGACGAACCCCACGGGCGCCCACTCCTCCTCGAGGTGCGCGAGCGAGACCCGCACGAGGTGCCGGCCCTCGGCCGTCACCAGCCGGGCGTAGTCGCCGTGCGCCTCGACGTAGCGGACGTCGGAGCGCTTGACGAACCGCGTGACGCCGGCGAGCTCCACGGCGATGGTCTCGTCGTCGGCCTCGGGCTCGGGCGGCGCCGGCGGCGCGGCGGCCGCCGCCTCCGCGAGGAGCTTCGACTCCAGCACCCGTCCGACCGCGGCCGCGAGCCGTGTCTCGCGCACCGGCTTCATGACGTAGTCGACGGCGCGCAGGTCGAACGCTTCGAGGGCGTGCGCGTCGTACGCCGAGACGAACACGACGGCGGGCGGCTCGGAGAAGCGGCGCAGCACCCGTGCCAGGTCCAGCCCGTCGAGCCCCGGCATGCGGATGTCGACGAACAGCGCGTCGACGGTCGTGGACTCGAGCACCCGCAGCGCGTCCGCGCCGTCGGACGCCGTGAGCACCGACTCGATCCGCGCGTCGCGTCCGAGTAGATACGCCAGCTCGGCCAGCGCCGGCGCCTCGTCGTCGACCGCGAGCACGCGCAGGCGCGCCGCTCCGTCCGCTCCGCTCATGCGTGGACTCCCGGGGAGAACTTGGGGATGCGCATGGACACCTTGGTCCCCAGGCCCGGCCCTGTCTCGACGACGAGGCCGTACTCGTCGCCGAACACGCTGCGCAGCCGCTCGTCGACGTTGCCCACCCCCACCGAGTCCGCGTCCCCCTCGCCGGACATCGCGAGCCGCACCTGCTCCGGGTCGGCGCCGACGCCGTCGTCCTCGACCGAGATCGTGCAGAACGAGCCGGCGTCCTCCGCGAGGATCGTGATGCGCCCCGGCCCGGGCTTGCCCTCGAGCCCGTGCCGCACGGCGTTCTCCACCAGGGGCTGGAGGCACAGGTAGGGGACGGTCACCGGCAGCACCTCGGGTGCCACGCGCACCGTCACCTCCATGCGGTCGCCGAACCTCGCGCGCTCGAGGGTGAGGTAGCGGTCGATCGAGCGCAGCTCCTCCGCCAGCGTGGTGTACGCGCCGTGGCGTCGGAAGGAGTAGCGGGTGAAGTCCGCGAACTCGAGCAGCAGCTCGCGGGCGTGCTCGGGGTCCGTGCGCACGTACGACGCGATCGCGGTGAGGGCGTTGTAGATGAAGTGCGGGGAGATCTGGGCGCGCAGCGCGCGCACCTCGGCCTCGGCCGCTCGCGTGCGCGAGGCGTCGAGCTCGGCGAGCTCGAGCTGCGACGAGACCCACCGCGCGACCTCGCCGGTGGCGCGCACGAGCGACGCGGTGACGTCGTCGGCGAGGGCCACGAGGGTGCCGACCACGCGGCCGTCGACGAGCAGCGGCGCCACGACGAGCCGGGCGCCGCGCTCGGTGCGCACCACGGACGCCCGACCGCTCTCGAGCACGCCGGCGACGTCGGCCATGTCGAGCACGTGCGCCGTGGTGCCGTCGGTGGCCAGGACGCGATCGGTGTCGGTGAGGGCGATGCCGGCCGAGCCGAGCAGCGTGTGCAGGTGGCGCACGGCCCCGCCGGCCGCGGCGGAGGTGAGCCCGAGGCGCAGGCTGGGCGCGGCCAGCGAGGCGCGGTGCAGCGTGGCGAAGGTGGCGCGGTCCGCCTGGCTCCCGAGGTCGCGGCGTCGGACGAGCCGCACGATCACGTAGGCCGCCACGACCGCGAGCAGCGCCACCACGACGCCGACGAGCGCGGTCACGGCGCGACCACGACCTCCGGCGTCATGGGGGCGACCGTAGTCCGGCGGCGGGGCCGGCGAGGGCCGGGCCGGTGCACCGGGTCCAGGCCGTGACCCGCAGGGGCACCGGCGTGCCGGGCCGGCGTCCCGGCTCGTAGCGTGGCCGCGTGGCCACCGACCCGCTCGCCGACCTCGCCGCGCTCCCGGGGGTCGAGGCGGCGCTCGCGGCGGCGCGCGACCGGGTGGACGCGGTGCTGTGGGACCGCGCGGTGCGGGCGCGCGCGGCCGAGGTGGCCGCCGGGTCGCGGCTGCGCGGCGCCTGGGCGAGCGCGGCCCTCGACGGCGCGGAGGTGCGCCCGGACGCGCTCGTCTCCGGCGACGCCCTCGACGGCTCGCCCATCGGGCGCGTCGTCGCGGCGTCCCTCGCGCTGCAGGCCGAGGTGCCCTCGCAGGCCGACCTCCTCGGCCGCGCCCCCCTCCAGGTGCTCTCGCACCTGCACGCGGTGGTGTCCGCGGGCTTCGTCCCGGATGCCGAGCGGGGCCGGCCGCGCGGCGGCAGCGACGTCGACGACCCGTTGCGCCTGGGGCCCGCGCCGTCGCCGGCGGAGGCGTCGGCCCGGATGACGGCGCTGGGGCGGCTGCTCGCCGCCCCGACGTCGGCGCCCGCGATGGTGCTCGCCGCGGTCGTCCACGCCGAGGTCGCTGTGGTCCGCCCGTTCGCGTGGGGTTCCGGCCTGGTCGCGCGCAGCCTGTCCCGCCTGGTGCTGGCCGCGCGCGGTGTCGACCCGGACGGGCTGACGGTGCCGGAGGCGGGCCTGTTCGCCGCCGGGCGTCCGGCGTACACCTCCGCGCTGACGGCGTACGCGGGCGGCGACCCCGAGGGCCTGGCGCGGTGGCTCGTGCTGCACGCGGACTGCGTGCGCGTGGGTGCCGAGGAGTCGTACCGGATCCTGCGCGACCTGCCGGCCTGACGTCGGCACCGGGCCTGGACAGCGAACGACGCCCCGCGCGCTGGGGCGTCGTCGCGGGCACGGCATTCCGGGTTATCAGGGCGCTGGCGAATTCGTCCGGCCGGGTGCGCTGCCGCTGTCCCGACACGTGACTCCCGTTACGTGGGTGACCGCCGCGTGGGTGCTCGGAGTGTGCCGTGCTCTGTCCTTGTGTGCCCTCTCCTCGATGAGTGCCATCTCCCGTTCAGGGGAGCTCGACTCCCTGTGTACTCCTCCCGAGCCGAGGGCGGAACCCCTGGCGCCCCTTGACATCCGGGCGATCGAGGGATCCGTACGGATGCCGTACGCGGACCCCATGCGACGCCGCGCGCGGCGTCAGCCGATGGTGACGACGGTGGGGCTCCCGCCCACGACGAGCGAGCTGCCGGATCCGTCGTCGGGGGCGGCGCCGGAGTCCCAGCCGAGCGACGCGAGCAGGCCGGGGCCGAGCTGAGGGCACATGCGGTGGTAGGCGTTCGTCATCACGCGGTCGCCGAGCTGCGCGCGCACCGGGAAGGTGCGACCCCCACGCGTGAGGAGCAGCTGCAGCGTGGGCGGGTTGGTCTGCAGCTCGCACGACGTGAGCCAGTCGACGGGGACGGACGCCGTGCCGTCGTGCACCACGGCGTGCGCGGTGCCCACGGTGGCGACGGCGCCGGTGAGCAGCTGGTCGCGCGGGGTGGGGTCGGTGATGGTGACGTGGTCCGCGTCGGTGCGGATGCGGAGCTCGCTGCGCAGCACCGTGTAGTCGGGCACCCCGAGCGCCGGGCCGTCGTGCAGCAGCGGCGAGGCGGGCGCCGGGTGCGCCGAGATCACCTGGAGCTCGGCGTGCGGTGCGCCCGCGCACATGCGGGCGACTGCGGCGTCGATGCGGCGCTGCGTGGCGGCGCTCCACGTGAGCGACACCTGGCCGCCGCCCACGCCCGGACGGTCGAGCAGGCCGCCGTACATCTGGAGGCCGCGCCCGTAGGCGTCGCCGTACCAGTACCCGTCGTAGAACTCGGGCCGCGAGCAGTCGACCATCGTCAGGCGCAGGGGCACCAGGGTGACCGCGCGGGGGTCGAGCAGCACCTGGGTCTGGTCGGCCAGCAGGGTCGAGCCACCGGCGTACACGTCGAGCGCCACCGGGGTGTCGAGGCCGTTGCGCACGTCGATGTCGAGCTGCAGCGAGAACCGGCTCGGGGTGCTCACGCGCACCGACGTCGTGACGATGCGCTCGTCGAACCAGCGCTGGAGGCAGTGCTGGAAGATCGTGCCGGCCCAGTCGGCGGCGGTCGCCACGGGCAACGGCACGGTCGTGTCGACGCTGCGCCCGAGACCGTCGGTGCGCACCACGTGCAGGGCGTAGTCGGCGTACGTCGCGGTGCGCAGGGCCGGGTCGTCGCAGTACGGGACGACGCCCACGGTGTCGATCTCGGCCTGGCCCGGCACCGGCGTGCCCTCGGGGGCGGCGGTCGTCGCGCCGACGCCGGGGCCGGTGACGCCCAGCACGCGCACGGTGTCGCCGGGGCGCGGCGCGAAGACCGAGTAGGGGAACGACAGGACGCCGTGCTCGTCCTCCGTCGCCGTCCCTGCGGCCGCGGCGCCGGGGGCGTCGGCCACGTGCAGCTCGACGGTGCCGTCGTCCGGGGCCGGCTGCCGCGACGTCGCGACCCAGGCGGATCCCGCGGCCAGCACCACGACGACGGCCAGCGCCGCGAGCGGGACGCGGTGGCGGCGCAGCCAGGGCAGGATCCCCAGCGCCTCGAGGCGCTCGCGCAGCGTGGCCCGCTCGTCGTCGCCCACGACGTCGGCGGGCGTCTCGCCGTCGAGCGTCGACGCGCCGGCGATGATGCCGCCGAGGTCGTCGAGCTCGAGGCGGCCGTCGCCTCCCCCGTGGTCGATCGTCATGCCCGGACACTACGTCGAGCCCGGCGGTGGTCGTGCCGGGCGCTCCGGCGGCGCGTCAGCCGGCGCGGCAGGCCGCCTGGACGGCGGACACGAGCGCGGGCCCGTCGACGGGCACCTCGTAGGGGACGGCGGACCCGTCGGCCATGGACACCCGCACCGCGACGGTGGCCGGTGCGTCCTGGGTGACGGTGTCGCAGCTCGCGCCGGACCAGTGCAGCCCGACGTGGCCGGCGCCGTAGTCGAGCCGGGTCGGCTCGAGGCGCCACGAGGCGTCCTGGTCGGCGACCGCCGGGGTCGTGAGCACCGAGCCCTGGCCGTCGGGCGGGCCGGTGAAGTGCTCGCGGCCCACGGTGACGCCGATCCCCGTGGTGCGCACGCGCAGCGTGGCGGTGAGGTCCCACCCGCCGCCGGCGGCCCGGGCGCGCACGTCGGTGACGGTGGCGGCGATCCGGGCCGGCCGCTGGCAGCCGGCATCGCGCAGCCGGGCGGCCAGGTCGCGAGCCGCCTCGGGGAGCGCCAGCGACGTGAGCGCGGTGCGGTCGCCGATGCCGATCCGCAGCGTGAGCCCGGCGGGCGCGGCGGCGTCGGCGTACCGCGTGGGGGTCACCGGGTTGGGCAGGCTGCCGAGCGCGGGCAGCACCGCGGGGGAGGCGCAGTCGTGCACCAGCACGCGGGTGCGCAGGTCGGCCACGCCGTGCTGGGCGACGAGCACCGTGGGCGAGAGGTCCACCTCGACGCCGCTGGACGGGGTGCGCTCGGTAGCGACGGTGGCCGGGACGCCGGAGTCGTTGCGCACCAGCAGCGAGACGTCGACGACCGAGGACCCGGGGTGGCCGGTGAGCGCGACGGTCTGCACCGAGAGCGACCGCGGCAGCGAGGTGACCAGGCAGTGGTCGCGGACGGCGCTGCGCAGGTCGGTCGTGCCGGCGTCGAAGGGGAACGACTGGGTGGATCCCGCCGTGGCGGCCGAGGGCGGGCGGTGCAGCACGAGCGCGTAGGAGGCGGGGGTCGCGGTCGCGAGCGCGGGGTCGTCGCAGTCGGTCGCGGCGTCGAGCTGGAGGAACTGCGGCCGGCCCGGAGTCAGCGGGGCCGTGGCCGAGCGCAGCACGCCGTCGCGCAGCCCGGGCCCCTCGATGCCGTAGACGAGCAGGCCGCCGGCGTCCGGGCCGGGAGTGGCCCAGTAGGCCACCGACAGGCGTCCGTCGGCGTCGATGCTGGGGCCGCCGAGGTCCGCGCCGACGACGGGGGCGTCGGCCAGGGCGAGCAGCGGCGCAGGGGGCGGCGGGCTCGGGCGCGACGCGGCCCACCCTCCGGCCAGCCCCGCGGCGACCGCGACGGCGGCCACGGCGGAGACGAGCCGGCGGTGCCGGCCGACCCAGGGCGCGGCCGAGCGGCGCACCCAGCCGTCGAGCGGGGTGGTGTCGAGCTGCTCGGTCGCGTCGGCGTCGTCGAGGTCCACCGGGACGACCGCCGTGGCCGTCGGCGTCGCACCCACCGGGTCGAGGGGTCGCGGTCCCGGGGGCGTCGCCCTCGGGGACGCCGAGCCCGGGGACGCCGAGGTGCCGGGTGGCTCCACCACCCGGCCGTCGTCGTCGAGCTCGAGGCGGCCCTCGTCCACGCGCTCGACCGTAGCCGGGCCCGGCCGATCCGGCACCAGGGCGCACCACCCGCTCGCGCCGGTGGCTGGACGCGAGCGACGGGCCGCCGATTCGCCTGTCCGGGTGCCGGACCGGTCGACGTGCCGGCTCTCTGCCGCGATGCTGGTCCACCGCCGGCCACCCGCCGGCCGGGTGGCGTGACCATCGGCGTCTCGCCCGAGAGCGGAGGATCGATGCCGGCCGACGACCGCGCGCGACGCTCGGACGCATCAACGCCGGCGGCACCCGGTCGCCATGGCGCGCCGTTGGCCGACGAGAGGCCCATGACCCGGCTGAGGACCCATGTGCTGGCCTGGGCTGCGCTGATCTCGGTGCTCGTGTGGTTCTGGCTCCCGGTTCTCTTCGGCTGGCACGCCCTGGACCTGGTGCTCCTGCTCGTGGGCCTGGCGTGCCTCGTGGGTGCCTTCGCGACGTCGACGCGCGGCAGCACCGGCCGCAGGGTGTCCGTGGTGGCAGCCGGGGTCGCGGCGATCGAGGGCCTCGTCGTCGTGGGCGGGCTGGTCCTCGCCGGGATCCTGTCGGCAGGCTGGAGCGGCGGCTGACTGCGTCGGTCGGCCCCCACCGACGCCCCCCCACCGACGCCCCCGCACCGACCGGGTCCCCGCACCGACCGGGTCTCCGCCCGTGCACGGGGATGCACACGCAGCGACAGCGGATCGAGCAGACGCATCCGGCGGTCGCGTCAGGGTGCGGCGGCGTCGGGGTCGTCCTGCGTCGACCAGCACTCCTCACGCGGGCACGTCGGAAACACGGCGGCGCAGGCAGCACAGCGGCTCAGCGATCGACGTCGGATCAGAACGGCGGCCGCTCCGGCGGATCCGCGTCGTCGGCGCTCGAGTCACGATCGTCGTCAGCGCGTGCCCGGAGGATCGGGCGTGGCGCTGCGGCGTCGGGCGGTGCGGGTGGCCGGGCGGGCGACGCGGTTCGTCGTGGTTCGAGCACCGACTGGGCCGGGATGCGGATGCGCTGCCGCCATCGGGTGACCCACGTTCCGGATCCGTCGGGGGCGCTGTCCTCGATGGTGGCGTGCCCGGCGGTCTTGACCTGGTGGCAGCGCGAGCACAGGCCGCCGCAGTTCGCGGTGTCGCTGGATCCTGCGGGGAACGGGAGGGCGTGGTCCATCTCCTGGGCGCGGCGGGTGCAGCCGGGGCGGCGACACACGGGGTCGCGGTGCAGCACGTGCTCGCGTAGGGCGGCGGGCAGGTACTGGCGGGTGCCGTAGTCCAGCAGGTGCCCGTCCACCGGATCCACGACCAGACGGCGCCACCAGTCGGCGACCGCGGCGACCTCCCGCGCGATCGGCGCCGGGATCGGCGTGCCGTTCAGCAGTGCGAGGCCGTCGCGCTCTCCGCGGAGGGTGTCGAGGTCCATGACGACGTGCAGCTCGGTCTGCGTCCGGGACGCGTCGTAGACCAACGACCCGTCCTCGCCGCGGTCGCCGAGGACCAGCGCGGCCAGGGCGTCCGCGCGGCAGGCGCCCGATGCGGCGTCCTCGTTCCCCGCCCGCAGCGCCTCGGCCCCGCCACGCTGGGCGCGCAGCGACTTGCCGGCCGCCTCGATCGCGTCGAACACCGCGTCGATCACGGGAGCCTGGTGGGTGACGCCGAGGAAGGCCATCCCGTCGCCGATCGGCTGCCGGTACACGTCCCGCGTCGCCGCGGCCTTGTTGGCGCGGACCGTGGCGTCGGGGTCGTGGCGCGCGATGAGCTTGTCGAGGTGCTTGCGCAGCTCCGACGCGGTCAGGGTGCGGGCCTTCTCCAGCGCCGCGGCCTCGATCCTGGCCAGCACGTCGGTGTCGGTGATGTACCGGGTCTGGTCCACGAGGACCGTGCAGTGGCGCTCGGTGATCTCACCCGCAGCCAGCGCGGCACGGAACCCCGGGAAGATCTCCTTGAGCGCCCGGCCGCGGTCGATCTCCTTCGACGCGCCGTAGACGCTGTTGCGGGTGGCGTAGGCGACCTCCTGCTCGGCCGCGGCGTCCGCGTACGACGCGTGAGTGCTCGTCGAGTCCGGGCACGCCTTGGCCGCGAACGCAGCCTCCGCCGCGAGTCGCATCGAGGCCAGCCGTGCCTCGAGCCGCCCCACCACGGAGAGGTAGTCGATCAGCTCGGCCGGCTCGGTGATCGCCT